>NZ_VXKO01000033.1:0-20178 GCF_008711475.1 Francisella sp. SYW-2
GTGTAAATCTATCCTACGACGGTCGCTTAGCTTATAACTAAAGCTTTTCACTTTAATTTGACTCCTTAGGTAAAATTATACTAGGGATTTAACTTACAATACTACGGCTCCGACCGTAGTATCCATTAACAGAGTAGAGATGTTATCAATATCCTTTAGATCCTATGGTCAAGCCATAGGATGACATCATTTTTTCATTATGTCATTCCAAAATATTACAAAATAGAGTGATATTTTATATCTATAGAACTAACCCACATTATGAGAAAAATTAGAAATTTTAAATGTATTTGGACATGTACTTTGGTTAGCATTTGGTGCATTAGCTAGCAAAGCAGACAAATCTTTTTGGCTTGGCTCATTAGCATTTTTAGGTAATGATATATACACATCAACTAGCATACCATCTTTACAATTTAGATATACTTTATTACTAGTACCAACCCCAAAACTTTGATTAAAAGCATTATCAAACTGTTCAATAGTTATATCTTTACCAATATTTTGGCTAAATAACTGCTCTAATTTCGAATCATTTATTTGATTTACAAAAGTAGCTGCTTGAGTATAGTATTGGTTTTGATCATGTAATTGACAAGTTCCATGCTTATACCATTCATGGCGTTGTAAACATGAAGAGTCATTATATCCTGGCATCACACTATGCAGCAACCCCATGGTTTTATCATCTAAATTTAATGGCGCATAATTACAAAAATCAGATTGTTTCTGAGCACCACAAAAACCATAATTAGTACCACAAGTATCTTGATTTGGCCAAAATCCATGTAGCGAAAAACTCTTAGCCGCTGCACTATCTACAGGTAGATTTTTACACTCTTGTTTTCCAGCACTTAAGCCATAAGTCTCACAAAATGCCGGCTGCCAACTTAAAGCTAATACATAGCTATCAGCAAGTCCAGGCTCTTGGACACATTGTTTAGCAGGAGTATCACCTCCTTCTTCAATATCTGCGATACCACAACTACTACTTACCCAGCGCAACTGGCTTTCACTAGCATTTGAAATAAATACTCTAAACCAATCAGGATTAGTATCTTTATTTTTTTCCTGAATAGAGTAAGTTTGCCCTGCAATTACATAAGTATTATCAGGATTAGTCATTTTGTTTTTTGATATATATGCTTGACACGATGACTCTGCTGTAAATGTACCTTTAGCAGGCACTGCGTACACTGATGTAGTAACTAATGCCAAGAAGACAATCGCTAAGGTACGAATTGTTATTTTCATATAAGTAAATTTTTGGTTAACTTCAAATAATAATTATAACTTAATTAGAAGTATTTCGAGAAACTAACTTCTGACAAACTTTCTCTAATGAAACCTCTTTCTCCTTCAATAGAACTAATAAATGAAATAATAAATCCGCCGTCTCAGAAATTAACTCATCATCTGAATCCTGCTTCATTGCAGCAATTACAACTTCTACACCTTCTTCGCCAACTTTTTGAGCGATTCTAGGTAATCCTTTTTTAAATAAACTAGCCAAATAGCTATTCTCAGGTAAATAGTCTTTTCTTTCAGCAATTAGTTTTTCTAATTTATCTATTATATACAGTGAGCTATTTTCTTCATTTTTAGTAAAACATGATTTACTACCAGTATGACAAGTTGGACCGTACGGTATAGCTTTTATAAGTATAGAGTCATTATCACAATCAACAGCAATATCTTTTAATTCAAGGAAATTATCGCTTTCTTCTCCTTTAGTCCACAATCGCTTCTTACTACGACTATAGAAAGTCACTTTGCCGATTTCTAAAGTTTTCTCTAAAGATTCTTTACTCATATAGCCTAGCATTAAGACACTATTATCAATTGCTGATTGAATAATAGCTGGAACTAAATTATCCATTTTTTGCCAAGCTATAGACTCTATAATTTTGTTATCCATTTTGTATCCTATTTTACTATTCTTGTCGGTATATTGTTTTTAAAAAGCTCTTGTTTTAACTCAGGTATAGCAATAATATCATCGTGAAATACACTAGCTGCCAAAGCACCATCAATCTCTGTGTACTTAAATACATCAATAAAATGCTGAATCTCACCAGCTCCACCAGAGGCAATAACTGGGATTGAGACATTCGATTGAACTTCTCTAAGATGCTCTAGATCATAGCCACCTTTGACACCATCTTGATTCATACAATTAAGTACTATCTCACCAGCACCACGAGACTCTACCTCTTTTGCCCAACTAACAGGATCTAATAATGTCTGTACAGTTTTATCAGCACTACCTGTATATTGACAAACTTTAAATTTACCATCAATAAATTTGCTATCAATACCAACGACCACACACTGACTACCAAATTCATAAACTAGCTCATCTATCAAATCAGGTCTAGCTAATGCTGCTGAGTTTACAGATATTTTATCTGCCCCTTCATTAAGTATAGCTCGAGCATTTTCTACAGATTTAATTCCACCAGCTACACAAAATGGGATATTTATCTTTTTAGCTATCTCTTGTATCCATTTGATAGAAAGTAACTTATTATCAGGACTAGCACCAATATCATAAAATACCAGCTCATCAGCTCCTGCATCTGAGTATTTCTGAGCTAGCTCAATAATATCGCCAATGATTCTATGATTTCTAAATTTTACACCTTTGACAACTACACCATCTTTGACATCAAGACATGGAATTATTCTTTTTGTTAACATTCTAAAGCCTCTTGTAGCGTAAATTTATTCTCATATAAAGCTTTGCCTATGATAACACCATAAGTATTCTGCTCTTTTAGAATTTCTAAATCTTCTAAGCTACCAACCCCACCAGAAGCCATAAACTGAACATCTGGATATATAGATGAGTAAATTCTATATAGCTCAAAATTTGGACCTTGTAGCATACCATCTCGTGAAATATCAGTACATAAAACATACTCAAGACCATCACCAAGATAAGTTTGCAATATCTCATCTAAAGTTGTTGTACTAGATTCTTGCCAGCCATGCGTTGCGATATAAGGTATTCCTTCTTTGATAAATACATCTAAAGCTAAAACTATCTTCTCAGCCCCATATCTCTCAAAAAACTTCTTTGTTAATGCTATGTCCTTAACAGCCAAGCTACCAATAACCACTCTATCAACACCAATTTCTAGAAGTTTTTCGATAGTCTCAAAATCTTTGACTCCGCCACCAACTTGTAGAGTCATATTACAGTTTTCTCTAATCTTCTGAATAGTCTCAAATTGACAAGTTTGGCCTTTTTTAGCGCCATCTAAATCTACAACATGGATAAACTCTGCACCAGCTTGTTGATATGCTTTTGCAACATCTTTTGGCTCAAGCTCATAAGTAGTAGTTTTATTAAAATCACCCTTTTCTAAACGAACACATTTGCCATTTATGAGATCTATCGCTGGAAATATATTCATTTACAAAGCTCCTTGTATAAAATTCTCTAAAATCTTCATTCCAACCCTACCCGACTTCTCAGGATGAAATTGAATGCCATAGAAATTATCTTTATTTACCATCGCAGTGAAATCATTTATATAGTCATTAGTAGCTATGCTAAATTGATTAAGCTCAGCATAAAAACTATGCACAAAATATACATAATCATCTTCTGCGATATCTTTAAATAAAAAATGATCCTTATTTATATTTTGTAAACTATTCCAACCCATGTGTGGAATACTAAAACCTTGCGTTTTTTTAAAAGCTTTTACTTTTTCAGGAAAAATACCTAAACAATATGTATCACCTTCTTCAGAAAAACTATACATAATCTGCATTCCTAAGCAGATCCCTAACACTGGTTGTGTCAGCTCTGGAATAAGCTTATCCAAATCATATTTTTTTAGATTTGTCATTGCTGATTTAGCATGCCCTACACCTGGTAAAATCACACAGTCTGCTTTTTTAATAACTTCAGCATTATGTGTTAGGACTATTTCTTGCCCTAATTTCTCAAAGGCATATTTTATCGAAGCAAAATTACTACCACAACAATCTATTATCGCTATCATAACACTCCTTTTGAACTAGGAATCTCATCTATACCATTTTTGGCAATCGCTTGTTTAAGCACTTTTCCTAATCCTTTAAAACAAGCTTCTATCATATGATGAGTATTCTCACCAGTTACTTTGATATGTAGTGTTGCTTTTAGACCTTCAGCAAAAGATACAAAGAAATGCTTCACCAACTCTACTGATAAATCCCCAACCATCTCTCGATCAAAATTCGCTTCAAATGAGCAATAATTTCTGCCACTTAAATCTAGAGCAATCTCAACTAAAGCCTCATCCATAGGTAATAAAAAACCATAACGATTAATACCGTATTTATCGCCAAGAGCTTGAGCAATTGCTTGAGAAAGAGTAATTGCTACATCTTCAACACAATGATGATCATCTATATGAAGATCACCTTTTGCCTTAATTACGGCACTTATCCCAGCATGTTTTACAATCTGATCAAGCATATGATCAAAGAAGCCAAGACCTGTATCGATTTCTCGAGTTCCAGGAACATCTAGATTAACCTTTACAATAATATCAGTCTCATTAGTTACACGCTTAATTTCAGCTACTCTAGGTTTATTTAATATAGCTGTAGTTATATCATCCCAAGATTGATAATTTCCAATACCAAATTGAATAGGATTAACTTTAATATTGTGAGCCAACTGTACATCCGTTTCTCTATCTCCAATCACATAGCTATCTTTTAGAGAAATCTTTTGCTCTACTAAATAATCCATCAACAAACCAACTTTAGGCTTACGACAATTACAGTTTTCATGAGCAAAATGTGGACAAATTAAAACTTCTTCAAATGCAATACCTTGTGATTTAAATACCTTCATCATCAAGTCATGAGGTGCATCAAAATCTTCTTGCGGAAAAGACTCAGTACCTAAGCCATCTTGATTTGATACCATTACAAGTTTAAAGCCTGCTTTTTGTAACTTTTTAAGAGCTTCAAAAACACCTTCAAAAAACTCTAATTTCTCGATACTATCAACTTGTTTATCTATAGAAGGCTCAACTATTAAAGTACCATCTCTATCAATGAATAAATATTTATTTTGTTTCATATTCGCTACTTAATTTTTGTAATACTTCGATTAATCTTTTATTTTCAGATACTGTTCCTATGCTAATTCTTAGAACTTTTTCATCATTGAAAAAATGCGCCATAGAACGAACTACTATTTTATTATCTATCAGTTTATTAAAGATACTTTCTCTAAATCTGACTAATATAAAGTTAGCATCTGATGACCACAATTTATCAATAATCTTCATTTGCGATAATGCTTGATATAAATGTTCCCTTTGTTCTTTTACTTCAATAATTTGACTAGCTATATTTGCTAAATTCTCATCATCAAGCATTGCTAATATAGTACTTTCGGTAGTTTTTGGGATTGGATATGGTGCTAAGATTTTTCTCAACCAAACTATTCTATCTGAATTAGTAATTACCACCCCTAGCCTAAGACCTGCCATACCAAAAGATTTTGACAAGGTTCTTAGTACAACTAAATTTTCATATTTATTAATGATGCTAGAAACAGACTTTTCATTACTAAATTCAATATATGCCTCATCAACTACAACTACACAATTGCCAGCTAATTCAGATAGAATTTGCTCAATATCAGCTAAGGGTATAGATTTACCAGTAGGATTATTAGGAGTACATAAAAATAATAACTTACAGTTATCAGGAATATTTGCTAAAAGCTCTGTAACATTAATCTCAAAGTTATTTCCTTCTTTTAGCTTAAGAGTCTTATAATCAACACCCTGTAATTGAGCAGCTATTTTATACATCCCAAAAGTAGGCTCAACTGCAAAAGCAGAATCTGTTTGATACTCACAATATAATCTAAATAATAGATCAATCCCCTCATCACTACCTCTAGTAACTAATAGATTGCTTGCATCAACATCGTATATCTTTGCTAGTTTCTCAACCAATCTCTTTGGTTGTGGCTCAGGATAACGATTATATAAATACTCATCATTATATGGTGATTCATTAGCATTTAACCAAATATCTCCATCTACTTTTAAAGAGCGTGCAGATGAGTATGCACTAAATTTTTGTAAATCTTTACGAATAAGACTTTCTGTAGTTTGATTTTGCACAATCTTTTGCATAATGTTATAAACTCTCCAAACGAATAGCTATTGCATTTTCATGAGCTTTGAGACCTTCTATATCAGCTAATCTCATTGCTATTTGACCTATATTTTTTATACCTTGTTTTGATACATTTTGGATACTTATAGCTTTCATAAAATCTATAGTTGCTAAACCACTATAGGCTTTTGCATATCCATAAGTAGGTAGCACGTGATTAGATCCTGTAATGTAATCGCCTAATGCTTCTGCCGCCCAAGGACCTACAAATACAGCACCTGCATTTTCGATACTATCAATATAATTATCTGCAGTTTCAATATTTAAAATAAGATGCTCAGAAGCATATTCATTAGCTATATTAATTGCTTGGCTAAGTGTATCTACAACAATAATAGAGCTATTTTCTAAAGCTTTTTCAATAATAGCTTTTCTTTGGGCTATACTAGTTTGCTTAGAAACTTCATCTCTAACCTTATCTGCTAAAATTTGACTAGTTGTAATTAATAAAGCTTGTGAGTCTGTGCCATGCTCAGCCTGAGCTAGCAAATCTGCAGCAACAAATCTAGGATCGGCCACCTCATCAGCAACTACCAAAACCTCTGAAGGCCCTGCTGGCAAATCTATTGCAGCACCTTGACTATCATTACATACTTGTTGTTTTGCCTCTGTAACCCAAGAATTTCCAGGGCCATAAATTTTATTAACTTTGGATACAGTTTCTGTACCATAAGCTAGAGCAGCTATAGCTTGAGCACCACCTAACTTATAAATCTTTGAAACCTTACAAATATCAGCTGCTATTAAAATTAATGGATGAATATTGCCTTCTTTATCACAAGGAGTAGTTACATAAATCTCTTTACAACCTGCAATTTGCGCTGGAGCAGCTAACATTATTAGCGTAGAAACTAAAGGTGCTGAACCACCAGGTACATACAGACCAACCTTTTCGATAGGCTTATAGATTTTTTTACAAACCACACCATCATTAGTATCACAAACAGTTGTTTTTGGTTTCATTACCTCATGATAGTTAGATATACGCGCAATAGAGTTTTTAACTAACTCAATATCATCTTGTGAAACTAATGAATAAGCTTTTTTAATCTCATCTGCTGAGACTTCAATATTATCTAAATCGACACCATCAAACTTAGAAGTAAATTTATAAAGAGCTTTATCACCATTCTGCTTAACCTCATTTAAAATATCTCTAACACCTGTAATTAAGCTAGCTTTATTAGCTGAAACTGGGCGAGACAGAAGCTCAGTTTGCTTAGCTACACTAAGTTCTTGCCAATTATATATTTCAATCATTGTCGTTACTTACTCCAACATTTTCTCAATTGGTAAAACTAATATAGAACTAGCACCAGCTGCTTTTAGCTTTTCTAAAGTTCCCCAAAAAACACCTTCTTTGGTAACTAAATGTATCGCAACTTTAGTATCTCCATATATTGGCATTATAGTTTGACCCTCATGCCCTGGTAAAATATGGGTAATTGTATCAACAGCATTTTTATCTATATGGAACATAATATACTTACGCTCTTGAGCATGTTTGACACCCTCAATCCTTCTAAGCAATAATTGGTAATACTCTTCAAGCTCTGCACCAAAACTCTCATTTGAGCGAATTAAAATAGCTTGGCTTTTCATGATAGTATGAATTTCTTTAAGATTATTCTCTTCTAATGTTCTACCAGTAGAAACCAAGTCACATATTGAGCTAGACATTTGTAAGTTTGGAGCTATCTCAACTGATCCTGAAATAGATAATGGATCTAGATTTAAATTATTTTCATCTGAAAACTTCTGCACTAAATGAGGATATGATGTCGCTATACGAGTATTTTTAAGTGTACTAATATCATCACTTGCATCATTAGGTACTGCTATAGATAATCTACAATAGCCAAATCCTAACTTCTTAGTTTTGATAATGTCATTTTTCTTAGTGGTATTTTTGATACTTAATAAATACTCTTCTAAAACATTCTCACCGACTATTCCAAAATCACAAACATTACCATTAACTAGAGTTGGAATATCATCATCTCTCACAAAAAGAAAATCAATTGGAGCATTTAATGAATGGCATAACAAGTTACTTTTACTTGAGAACTCTACTTTAATACCTATTTTGTTGAATAATTCCATAGAATTGTCATATAGTCTGCCTTTTTTTTGTACAGCTACTCTTAATCTTTCTCTCATTTTAGCTCTCTTTATTGATTTTATTATATATGGTATTGTAACCATTAGTTCCATAACTAAGGCATCTTGCAACTCTGCTAATAGTTGTAAGGCTAACTCCTGTTTCAGCATGTATCTGCCTATAAGGCTTATCTTTTTTTAGCTCTTTAACTACTCTCCAACGTGCAGCCATTGCCATCAAATCTACAGGAGTACATAAATCTTCTAAAAAAAGCTTAGCTTCTTCGACAGAATCAAAGTTTGTAAAGACCTCATAAAGATCATGCAGATTTTCTTCATTATTTTTTATTTCAGACATCTATTATTCAATTAATTAATGTATTAATGTACTATCATAGTAGTACATAAGAACAGCAAATACAAACAAAAATATTGGCTAATATAATATATTTACTTATTAGAGAAAAATATTACATAAATAAGGGCTTTACTCTTCTAACTCGATGCCTTTAGTCTCAGGCATAGTTGCTATGATAATAACTATAATTATAGAAGCTATTAGAGCATAAAAACTAGGAGCAACATTACCAAAATACATAACTAACGCTGCTGATACCATTGGTACAGTTCCTCCTAACAATGCATTACTTATATTATATCCAGTTGCTACACCACTAAATCTTAGATGTGTTGGAAATAGCTCATTGATTGTGACTACAAATGTCGCTGTAGCTGCTGATATTAATAACATTATCACAGTCATAATTAATGTTATAACAATTTGTGAATCTGTATTAGTCATAATATAAAACGCAGGTATTATCAAAGTCCCAATCCCAATACAAGATATTAATAATACTTTTTTTCTACCAATTTTATCTGATAGTCCACCCCATATTGGAGCTGTTGTAAAATAGAAAAACGCTGCAATCATAGACATCAGCATTGCTGTGTGTACAGAATAACCCAAATCACTTTTTAGAAATGTTGGTATAAAGCCAGAAACCATATAGTATACAATTCCTAAATAACCTGCTAAAGCAAACACAATAAAGATTTGATAAGGATATTCTTTAACTGCAGAGACTACAGGAGTATCATCTAACATCCCATCTTCTTTTGATTTAAGATACTCAGGGGACTCATCTGATGCAAACTGAAGTATCAAAACAACAATAGCTAGTATCGCTCCAACAATAAAGCAAATTCTCCAACCATAAGCATGCATCTGATCAGAGTTTAAAAAACTTGTTAAGATATAGACTATAAATGTACCTAAAAAGACACCTAAGCCTGAGAAAAACGTACCAAAAGCAGTAATCAACCCACGCTTACTATCGGGTGCACCTTCACTTAATACTGCAAGTACACCATTATATTCACCACCTATTGAGAAACCTTGAATCATTCTAGCCAGGAGAATAATTATCACAGATGCAATTCCCAAACTTCCATAACCTGGAGTAAAAGCTATCATAGCAGTAGATATAAACATCAGCGCCACAGTAAATATTAATACATGCTTACGCCCTTTTTTGTCCCCGAGATTACCAAAGAAAATCCCGCCTATGGGTCTCATCAAATATCCAGCAGCAAACAATCCAAATGTTTTTAATATAGCAACAGAAGAATTATTATCCGGAAAAAATGTTGCAGAGATATAAATAGTTACATACGTAAATAGAGCAAAATCAAAATACTCTACAGTTGTTGCAAAACCTGCAAATATTATATTTTTGGGAGATACCTTTTTTTGCATTTCAATAATTTCAAACTTATTTTTAACTATTATGATGAATAATAATTTAATTTGCAAAAATACTCTTATATCATTGTTTTATAAAAACTTTTTTATTTACTATAAAAATGAGATATATAAATATAAAGCTTGCAACTATTATACTTGCTATAATCGGTATATTGAGTCCAGGCTTTGCTAACAAAAGTACTAGTTCAAGCATTGCAAGCATTAGTCTAAAGCAAAAAGCTATTGAAAATGTTCAATACAGTATCTTTAACCAAAAAGCCGCAGATACATATTTGCATAATGCTATAAATGCTCTTGAATTAGCTATGAAGCAAACTGATCCTGATAGCAAAGAGCTCCTACAATTAGGTTTATCATTGTTTTCTCTTCAGATTGAAACAAAAGAATATAACCAAGCTGGTGAAACTTTAGATATGCTGGTAGAAAATTTCCCTGACAACCCTATTGTACAAATATATGACTCAGCATATTCATATATTTTTGATTTTAGTAGCTTTAGAAAAGCATTTGCTAAATTAGAAACATCCAAATGGCCTGATATGCCAGTGTATATAAATGCTTTTGATATTATCAAAAGAAGTTTTAACCTACACATAAATACTGGCTCTAATCAAATACAACTTGAGAGAGGCTCTATACCTGTAATTGTAATTTTAGGATCTCCGTTAAACTCTAATGCAAGTATGAATGAATATTTAGTAAGAAGGCTATTCAAAGGTTTAGATGCATACTATAGGTTCTCAAATGCAAGAATTATAGTCAGTGGTGGTCGAGTTACAGGAGGCAAAACAGAATCTTATCAAATGAGACAATGGCTAGTTAATAGTGGTGTACCCTTAGATAAAATCATACTAGAAGACCAATCTTTTAATATGGTGTGGCAAGGTTTTAATACTTTTATGACTATAAAAAATATGAACCCTAAACCTACAGATATTATTTTAGTTACTTCAACAGCAGATATTAGAAGAGCTAGTGCTATATTTAAACAGGAAGCATTTGACAACAATATGCTGGATATAAAGATTCATAATTTAGCTTCTGAGACTAAAGGATACAATATAATGTACCCCCTTACAGATTATGAAAAAGTAATGATTATCAAAGATACTCTTAGAACAGCTGGAATATGGCAAATGCCAGGTATGGTTTTCTAGTCATTACCTTCAAATTCATCTATAAACTTCTGAGCTGCAGCAATTCTTTCTTTACATAACTGATAACTTTTTGAGGCTTGTTCTAGCATTGGTGCTAATTCATCTAACAGAGCAGGATTATCTTGTTGCTCTTGAAGTTTCTCATTAATCTCTTCTAATATTTGATAATTTTTTGCAAATTTTTTACTTTGAGTTGCCATTTTCTTTCACCTCTACTTGTATATTTCCATCGGCATAAACTATCTCTAAATCTGAGTATGCTTGTGCTTGTTTTTGAGTTGTTATATATTTGCCATCTGTTGTCTTTGTCAAGCTAAAGCCTCTTTTAAGAGTTGGCTCTATTGATACAGATAATATCTGCTTATAAAGAGATTCGCTTGTTTGATTATAGTATTTTAAAATATTTCGAGCTGTATTAGTTGACTGATTATATGAATTATAAATGTTATTTTCATAACTTCTTATCAAGCTTTTTGAGCTTGATAATATATTTTCATGCATAGTATTCACGGTTTTATCATATAGCTTAGTAACTCCCCTTGCTATAGAAGTAGATTCTTTATAGTTATGATCAACACTTTGATTCATTTGATAGAGATAATGTTCTATACGTGTTTTAAAATTATGATACAGATTATCTAATTGATGTTTATTTTGTTTAGCTAAATTTTTAGTAATTCTTACTATCGATTCATAATTATATTTAGCGTTTATTGCATTATCAATAATTGTATTCGCTATATAATTTATAACCTTAGATGGCGTATCAAATCTTTTTGTACATATCTCATCTAAAACTGTGCTATCTCTTTCATGTCCTATACCAACTAGCACGGGAATTTCACTATTACAAATACTTTCAGCTGGTAGTATATTATTAAACCAGTCAAGATCAGCCTGAGAACCCCCTCCTCGGATTAATACTATCGCATCATATTTATCAGCAATTGTTGCTATTTTAGCAAATGCTGTTGAGACACTTTTTGCACATTCTGCGCCTTGCATCTTTGCTTCATATATATCAAAGTTACATAAACTTAAATCTTGTAATTTATCAGCCTCTTCGAAGAAGTCTCCTTTACCTGCAGCCGTTATACTTGTGATTACTGCAACATTGGTTAAATCATCTGGCATATTAAGAACTTTATTTCTCTCTAAAATACCTTTTCCGGACAAGCTTTGTAGAATCTCAATTTTACGAGCTTGCCTATCACCAAGTGTAAAGGCAGGATCTATATCTATTATATTTAGACTAAGTCCAAAACTAGTATGATAATTTACACTTACCCTAAATAAGACTTTCATATCTGTTTTTAGAGTTTCTCCAGTAGCTTGACTAAATTTACTATGGATATAATCAACTTTATTTGCCCAACAGTTACATCTAATTTTAGCTATAGGAAATTTACTAACACCATCATGCTCTATAAGCTCACCATAGTAATGTTTACCAGATCTACGCCATTCAGATAGCTCTGCAACTACCCAAAAACCTTCATAGCCGAAACTCATTTCAATAGTACTTTTTATAAGCTCAAGAAACTCACTTAACTTCAATGATTCTTGCATAATAGTATTAATTAGAAAGTTTAATTGAGATAGATTCTACACTTACGAAATTATTATACAACTGTTATCAAACTCGCTAACCTCGAGATCTAAAATATTTTTATTGCCTATCAAAAGTTGCCGTAACTTCATAAACATCAACACTCTCTTCATTAGCTACTCCCATAAAATGAGTATCAGGACTGAATATAAGCTGAAGAGGCTTATCTTTTAGATAAAATGCTTGAGATAAGACAAACCCATTAAATACTTGTATAGCCGATTCACTCATTATGGCTGTAACTTTATCGACATGCTCCACATCAATAAGGGAAGCATCAAAACCTCTTTGCAAAATAAGTTTATCTTCTATCGCATTTGTTTTAGCGTTAATCTCTCTAATATCAAAGCTATACTCATATGCTACTAGAAACATCTGTTTTTCATCATATGCATATATTTGATAAGGCTCTAGCTCCAGATTAACACTTGATGTAAGTCTCACTCCCACACCATTAAGTAAATACATTTTTAAGGCTCCTTGGCTAAGCCCAGAATCACCATTTTTTAAAGCTACTACCATCCGTAGTGTTTTCTTGTCTTTATCTTTTAGTATTCCAAAATCCTTAATCGTATTACCTGGGTAATACACTAGTTTACTGTAGCGATTAATTGTGCCATCATTCAAAATATCATATTTATATATCTGCTCTTTAGATCTAATATAAACATAATCAAAGCCTGCATCGGCATAAAACTTAAATCCAAGTGGAATATAGCTCAAAGACTTAGAGTCTGTCTTATCTAAATTCCCATCATTCCCTATGTTAAATATAATTAAGAAGCCTTTATTACTATCTTCTTCGTGTGTCAATACATAAATTTTACTTTTAAACTTCTCAACAGCTATAATATTCTGGGTTATATGTTCACTTGATATCTGTGAGTTAACTCTACTTGATATAGGAGACACGCCATATTCAGAGATTATATGCTCTGAAAATAAATACAATCGGGATCCATTTTCAGAGATAATCGCTTTTAAGACTTTGCTACCAATATTAGTTTCACTATCAAAACAACTAGAAGATACAGCACTATTACTTATTGAATAGTTTAGCTTTATAGCACTACTGCAGTACTGTATTCCTTCACGATATATCGAGTATAGTCTAGAGTTTTTTCCTTCTGACATAGCTAGTGTTTGAACATTAGGCTCATATACTGTACTTATATAACCTGGCTGAGCCTTATGATTATCTTTACTGGCACGAACAAAGCTAGCTTGAATATTAGTACTAAAAAATGTTAACAATATACTTATACAAAATATTTTTTTCGCCATACTCATAAATTGTAATATCTACATAGTTTTATTAAGTAGTATTTGCAAGTATACATGACTATGAAAAATATTTAAGTTTATCTAAGTTATATATCAAGCTAGAAGTTAGATAGCTATTGTAGACAAACTCCTCTTTGACCAAAGTAACAAAAAAATGCTATATTAAGCAAAATATTTTATAAAAAATAATGAAGTTAGTAATAACTATGAATAAAACAAAAATAGGCTTTGCAAGTATAAATAATATAACTACAGAGGAAATAAATACTCTTGTCAAAATTATTAATGATGCCTATAGGAGTGCTGAAGGAGATCTATGGATAGATTCTGCAAAAAGAACAACTTTTAATGAATTAAAGACTCTAATTAATAATAATCAGATAATTATCGCAACAAATAATAATCAGATGATCGGCTCTGTAAAAGTCACAAGACTCTCAGATAATATAGCTGAACTTGGAATGCTTGCTACTGCCTTTAACCATAGGAGGCTTGGCGTTGGCACTAAGCTTGTGAATGCTGCAGAAAATTGGGCAAAGAATAATGGCTTTAAAATAATGCAACTTGAACTACTTACCCCTAAACACTATATTAATCCAAGCAAAGAGGTTTTGAAAAGATGGTACACCAAATGTGGGTACATACACCACTCTATAGAGCCATTTAAAAGCTTATTCCCTAATACATACCATCTATTAGCTGTAGAGTGCGACTTTAATATCTATCACAAGCACTCCTTTAGACAAAATTTTATAACGTGCTAGTTACATCAAAAACTTTAACGTTTATCGACAAAGACTCTCCACCTCCTCCTCGGTAAATTGTTCCTGCTGTCGGCGTAGCATCAATATATGTTCTACCACATGCAATACGTACATGATCACTATTAACTTCACAACCATTTGTAGGGTCATATCCTATCCAGCCAATCCACGGTATATATACCTCCACCCATGCGTGCGTAGCGTCACTCATCTCAGTATTATTATAGTGACCACCATTAAATATATATCCTGAACGATATCGAGCAGGTATACCTAAAAGCCTTGCCAAACAAATAAACAGATTTGAAAAGTCTTGACAAACACCTTGCCTAGTAATATAAACATCATAAGCAGTTGTGGCAAAATTAGTAGAGCCTGAGACGTATTTATATTCGTAATAGATTGTTTTATTAATATCATCTAGTACCGCCATAATATCACTATCATTCCTTTTGACAAAAGATACAGCATAATCCATCAACTCTTCAAGTTGAGTTTGTGGCAACTCTACAGACAATAGATATGGAGTCATCATCTGCCTCTGCCATGGCATCCATGAGATTGGCATAGTTGTACGAGAATTAATAGACCTTTTACGCACACTATGATCATTACTCACAGCAATTTTTGTCTTCATTTCTATTGTAAATTCTTTATAAGATTCTTTAGTTTTGAGAAACACAACGTCATTACCAAACACATCAGTATATTCTTCTTTCTCGCAAGCAACTGATATTTTAAGATCATAATTGAGTATACGCTGTTTTGCATCTACAATTGGTTTCATACGAATATCATGTTTACTCAAATTCACTGGAAACTCATAACTGTATTTTGTAGTATGAATAATGTCTAAAACTCTTTCTGAGCTTTCAAAAACTTTATTCTCAACAGGAACATTTAATCGCTCAGGCTGGTATGTATGCCCTCCATAATTACTACTACTTTTATCACTATTCCATACAACACGACCATGAGAAACAGCTACCATTTGACCTGGCAATAATTTTCTCCATGTACCGTCAACGTTTGTATTATTTGAAAATATTGTATAAGTTCTAAGCTCATCTCCATACAAGCCTGTTGCTACATTCACATAACCAATATCTAAATTATTACTATTTGTCGGTGGGTAGAACTTTTTATAATAAATTGGATTAAAATCCTCCTTATCTTGATAAACTACTGTTATATCACCATTAGAAAGAACCAAGTTTACTTGACCAACCTCATTTATCTGCTTCAATAAGTCATAAACATAAAATAGATTATCGTCATTTAGCTCTCTAATATTTTTTTTTCTAAGTTGAGAAAGAATCCAGCATAATATATATTCTGAATCAGTTTTACCGACAGGTTCATAGTCAGAAAAGTTAAGGCATAACGTATTTTGATACATCCTATTTAAATCACCATTATGAACAATAGTCCACTCTTTACCTGCATGAGGTTTCATAAATGGCTGAAGATTTAAATCAGTTTTGTCAAACAAACTATGACTATAAATATGTCCAATAAAAGTGCTAGAACAAAAGTTTGGATTGTTGTCAAACAAAGCACGTAAAGCTTCTACATTTTCAACATGATTATCTTTCATAATCGATACAGCATTATGATTATCATGATACCATCCTATACCCCACATAAATTCTTGTAAGGTTGCGGTATCATCTGCTAAAAAGTTAATTCGTGGAGATATTGGGCAATCTGAAGATATAGCCAAGATATTACTAAACATTAAATATTTTTCCTTTTTATTTCTACCCTTCCAACATTGCTACGTAGAAATCTACATCAGATATAAAGAATTCTTTTGAGATAATAGTTGTAAGTTGTGCCATTGAGTTTATCAGATATGTAATAAATTCATGATTTTTTTCTAGCAATGACTCAGTAGCATTACTTTCAAAGTATTTTATAATTTCCTCTACTTTTGTTCTAGATTGCATACCTATACCTGTCGAATGATATGACATCCTTTTTAACACAGCAAGACAATCATTTAAACAAAAAGTAACTGTTCTAGGATAATCATCTGATTTCAACAAGAACTCCGCTACATCTTTTCTGTTAACGTCAAAATCTGCTTTACGCATAAATGCGTCTTTTGACATTGTATTTAACAACATCTCCTGCCAATACTGTGATTCATCTGTAGTTTCATTCTTTGACGCGAGACTTATATGTCTATGATGATGTATATCACCTAATCTCAATGTAAAGTCAACTCTCTCAATAAGCATACCTAACTTCATAAAGTTATAAGTATCATTCCTTAGAATAAAATTATGATAAAAACCTATCCACAGGAAACAAAACTTAATGATTTTTTTACAGAACTCATCTAGATTTACTACAGAAAATCTATGAGTTTCAGCTGAATTAATCCACAACCACAGCTCATTAATCTCCTCCCACATATCTGCAGCAATCAGATCTCTAATTATCCGAGCATTTTCACGTGCAGAAGATAATGATGAATATATCGAAGATGGATTTTCTTTATCCCAAATCAAAAACTCTTGTATCTTTCTTGCGTTAGACTTTGCACTGTAACCATATTTTTTAATAAATGCCTCTTTACCGCCTAATACCACTACCAAGGGATACCAAATATCTTCAGCATCACCATATATCTCAAGTTCGACATTATATGCCACTTCAATAGCATTAGTTAACATCTGAACTCTTTCGATATTTCTACTTAACCAAAAACAATTTTCTGCTGTACGAGATATCATCATTTCTTATCTCTCCCTAAAACCCATGTATCTTTCGAACCACCACCTTGACTAGAATTCACAACATATGATCCTTCTTTAAGAGCTACTCTTGCAAGCCCTCCTGGTAGTATCCATGTATCTTTACCAGTAACTAAAAACGCTCTCAAATCCACCCTTCTTGGCAATACCTTACCATCGATAAATGTAGGACTTGTAGATAACTCTACTAATGGTTGAGCTATATATGCTCTCGGCTTTTCTTTTATTTTAGTAGCAAACTCTTGTAACTCCTCTGCACTAGCCTGTGGTCCAATAAGCATCCCGTAGCCTCCAGAACCATTAGCTTCTTTGACAACTAATTTATCAAGATTACTCAAAACGTAATTTCTATCATCTTCTTCACTACAAAAATATGTTTTAACTTGGGCTAATATTGGCTTTTCGTTAAGATAATATTCAATCATTTTGTGAACATACGGGTATATTGCTTTGTCATCAGCAATACCATTACCTACAGCATTTGCTAAAACTACATTACCAGCCTTATATGCCTCTATTATGCCAGGTACTCCAAGCATACTTTCAGGATTAAAGAATTCCGGATCTAAAAACTTATCATCTATTCTTCTATAAACTACAGTTACAAGTTTAGGTCCTTTAGTTGTTTTGAGATATACATAATTATTATGTACAAAAAGATCTGAACCTTGTACTAGCTTACATCCCATTTTACGTGCCAGATAGCTATGTTCAAAGTATGCTGAATTATATTGCCCTGGCGTTAAAACTACACTTAAACCTTTTTTACCATCTACAACCGGAGAAATACTAGATAGTGCTTTTCTCAATTCAGTTGGATAATCCACTACTTTTTTAATATTAGCGTTTGCAAACGCCTCAGGAAGTACTTTCATTAGAGAATTACGATTTTCTAATACATAAGAAACACCAGACGGAGTTCTTACATTATCTTCTAATACCATAAAACCACTTTCATCTTTTATAAGATCAAGTCCTGCAATATGGCAATATACACCATGTGGAGGCTTCACGCCTCTCATCTCGGGTAGATACTCTTCTGATGATTCTACAAGCTCTCTTGGTATCACACCATCTTTTAATATTTTTTGCTCGTCATATATGTCATTCAAAAAAGCATTTAGTGCTTTAAGACGTTGTTTTAATCCTTTCTCAAGCTCAGACCACTCTTTTTCAGAGATTATTCTGGGAATTAAATCAAATGGAAAGATCTTTTCTGTACCTTGAGTATCACTATAAACCGTAAAAGTAATTCCATTTTTTAGAAAAGAAGCATCTACAAATTTCTGCTTTTCGTATAAAGATTCTACACTTAACTCATCTATAGTTTTAATTGCCTGAGAAACATCACCACGCACATGACCTTCATTAGAAAAAATTTCATCATACACTCCAGGATAAGGAGCGTAACCTGAAAAAATACTATCATTAGACATATATGAGAGACCTCCAAATAAAATAATCTAACAAATTCATAGTATAATAAATACTTATTTTTGTATACAAAAAAATTACTTTTGTATAAACAATACATTAAAGTTTAACTAATTTTCGCGCACTTGTAGTATAAAGACTACCTAGTTTCTATAAAACAATATCTTCTTATAATTGAAAAATATTAATATTGCTTTGACTACCAACACCTATGAAATTATTTGATAGAAATAAACTACTATCAGAAGTCTCATTTAGAAATAAATTTGATAATAAATAACCCTCTTTTAAATCATAAACAACTACCGAGCTTGAATATACCACAGTAACAAGACTATTGTTTTGCAACAAACCTACAAAATTCCCATTAACCTTATATTCATCACCCAACAACTTTACGCTTTCATCAGTGCCATTAATAAGCTTAGATTTAAAAGCTACTAAAACTTTACTCTGTCCACTGAACTTATCTTTGTATGTGACTATTTTCAGAGGTAAATCTTTATAAACTCTATTATTTGTTTGTCTCACCATACCACTTGAAAAATCATATGTATTAACAAAACCTATTTCTAAACCTTCACTACCAGAATGACCAACTAGCAAAACTTTGCTTTCAGTAGAGCTTTCAGTTATTACAGAAAAATCAGATATCTCTCCAGAAGGTATAGTTATTATTTTTTCATTTTTAATCACTTTTCCATTTCTTTAAAAACTATAAAAATAAATGCTTTTATTACTTTGTATATATACACTTTCAATACTGTTAAACACTATTTTTTTAGGCTTATACCTCAATACGGTGATATTAAGCTCATCTAATGATCCATCTGCATAAACTCTATAAATTATTAATTTACCTTTTTGACTTTTGTCACTCGCAGTTAACAAATATAAATATTTTCCTTCATCTACTAATTTAGCATCTAAAATTTTTTGTATAAATCGCTTTCTAAAAATTTGTCCTTTTAAAGGCTGTTGAGTTAATGAAAGCCCTTTTTCATATGTTTTAATATTGAGTATTTTTTAGATAAATCTGACTCAAAATCTTACTTTTGTGTTTCATATCAGCATTTTATGCTGATATGAATACACC
>NZ_VXKO01000034.1:0-18591 GCF_008711475.1 Francisella sp. SYW-2
ACTAGACATGATTGTAAATGCTATTCAAAAAATTGGATTTTATAGCAATGATTTCTCCTTGTGTCTCAAAATATTCAATAAAACTACTAAGGAACTTAAAATATGAAAAAATTATCGTGTACAGAGGATATCGCTGAAAAGCATCTTAAAAGCTCTGGTCATGATGTCAAAGTTACAGTAATTGACGATGGTTATGATATAGATGAGGAAATTCAAAAGTGGCTTTGGGCTGATACAGTGATTTATCAAATGCCAGGTTGGTGGATGGGTCCACCTTGGATTGTTAAAAAATATATCGATGAAGTATTCACCACAGGTCATGGTGTTATGTATGCTAGTGATGGTCGATCTAGACATGATGCTAGCAAAAAATATGGTTCTGGTGGTTTACTTCAGGGTAGAACATATATGTTCTCATTAACATGGAATGCTCCATTAGAGGCTTTTGTGGAGAAAGATCAGCTTTTTGAAGGTGTTGGAGTTGATGGGGTATACCTACACTTTCATAAAGCTCACAAATTCATAGGTATGAAAGGATTACCAACATTTATTGCAAACGATGTTATTAAAGATCCTAAAATTGAGGAGTATGCTGAGAATTATAAGAAGCATTTAAGTTTAGTTTTTGATAATTATTAATTTTAAAGATTCTACTCTGCAAGAATCATTACAGGGGCAGCATATGAAACATTATGAGAAAAACCACTTATTGGATGTAAACTACCACCAAAACCTAAGTTTGCTAGACTAAACATAACAACTACTGATAGAATTAACTTTTTCATTTTTATACCTTTTAATATTTTGATTTATTTTCTGAGAGTATTATGACAAAGAATTATTTTAATGTTAAATATATAGATTTTATAGTAGTTATAAATTTTTCTTATATGTTATTTTTTGCAATAAATTGCTATGCTACGAGGAGTATATATACCAAAAGTGGCCCATGCTATGATCAAATCTGAAGTTGTTTGCTCAGCATCAACTTTATAAATATTGTTGCTACCTTTACATATTTTACTAGCATTTATATCTGTTGAGGGTCCCATACCTAACAAGAAGGTATCTTTTTTATAATAAGTAGGCTTTTCTAATACTTGTTTAGGCTTTTCAAAATTTACAGTTTGTGTTGCACAGCCAGCTAGTATTATATATATGGTAAAAGTTATAATCTTCTTCATAAGGGCTACCCACAGTAAACATAAGTATGTCGAGGAGTTATTATACCTAAGGTTATCAATGATATTAGTCCATCCCACAGAAAAGGTTTTGTAAAAGTGACTTTTGCAACTTTCTCTTGATGTCCACCACATATATCAGCAGGAGTTACCTCTGATGTTTGTCCCAATCCACCTAGTATATAGATATTAGGAACTTTACCAATAATTGGTTGCCTATCTGGAGGAAGATTTTTGAAAGTAACGCTCTGATCAGCACAATTAGAAAGTAGTAAAATACTGAATCCTATCAGAAATATCCGAAAATATTGTAGAATGCAGTGTCTCATTTGTATCAATAAAAGTATTTATAATAAGGAAAATTGAGACTCTTCCTTAGTTTCTTTTTTCTCTTGTGAGTTACGTCTAGCTTTAACTGCATCGGCTAACATTTCAAGCATTTTGATTGTTTCATCAAAATCAACACACTTATCTGTTACACTTTGTCCATAAGTTAGAGGCTTATTATTAATATCCTGATTACCTGCAACAAGATTACTTTCAATCATAATACCAAATACATCATTACTAGTCTTAATTTGCTCACAAATATCTTCTAATACTGCGATTTGCTTAGTATGATCTTTTTTGCTGTTACCATGACTACAGTCAATCATAACTTTAGTATCAATTTCAGATTTTTTCAACTTTTCGATACAGTCATCAACATGCTCTTTGCTGAAGTTAGGTCCTGATGCTCCACCACGAAGAATTATATGACCGTTTTGATTGCCTTTAGTAGCAAAGATAGCTGTAGAGCCAGATTTTGTGGTACTCAAGAAATGATGAGGGTAAGTGGCTGATTTAATTGCATCTACAGCTACCTGAATATCTCCGTTTGTAGCATTCTTGAAACCAATAGAAGCAGAAAGACCTGAAGCAAGTTCTCTATGAACTTGGCTCTCAACAGTTCTAGCCCCAATAGCGCCCCAAGTGATAAGTTCTGCAAAATATTGAGGAGTAATTACATCTAAGAACTCTGTCCCACAAGGTAAGCCCATATTCGTAATTTCCGACAGCAAAGTACGTGCCATGCGAAGACCCTTATTGATATTATAAGAGTTATCAAGATCTGGATCATTAACTAGTCCTTTCCAACCTATAGTTGTACGAGGTTTTTCAAAGTACACTCGCATAATGATAAGGATTTCTTTTTGAAATTTTTTGACTTGTTCTTTTAGCTTTTTAGCATATTCTACGGCAGCTTCTGTGTCATGAATAGAGCAAGGTCCAACTATAACAGCAACTCTATCATCCTTACCATGAATAATTTCCGCCATTTCTTTACGAGACTTTTTGACAGTTTCATAAGAAGTCTTTAAAAGAGGTATATCTTGGATTAGAACTTCCGCTGGAATCAATACTTTTTCCTTTTTAATATTTATATTTGAGACTTTATCAAAGTTTTTATCACCTATCATTTAGAGATTTCCTTATAATTTTTATTCTTATTTTCTTTTACCAAAAAGACCTGGCATATTTCCCATACCTTGCATAGCAGACATACGTTTCATCATATTAGCCATACCTCCTTTTTTACCAACTACACTTTTCATCATTTTTTTCATTTGTGTATGTTGTTGTAGAAGTTTGTTAAGGTCTTGTATTGTTGTTCCAGATCCTTTAATAATTCTTTGTTTTCTACTGTGTTTAATTAATTCAGGTTTCTTACGCTCAAGTGGAGTCATTGAGTCTATCATAGCTTCAATTTTTTTGAACATTTCATCACCAACATTACCTGGCATATTCGCTGGCATATTTGGTAATTTAGACATGATTGAGCCAACACCACCCATACTTTTCATCTGTTGGATTTGGCCTTTAAAGTCTTCTAAGTCAAAGTTTTTACCACTTTTAAGCTTCTTAGTTAATTTTTCAGCAGATTTTTTTTCTGTTTTTTGCTCAATACTTTCAATCAAACTAAGAACATCACCCATTCCTAGTATTTTAGAAGCTACTCTATCTGGGTGGAATGGCTCTAATGCGTCTGTTTTTTCTCCAGTACCTAAAAACTTAATTGGCTTACCTGTGATTTCTCTAATTGAAAGAGCAGCACCACCTCTAGCATCACCATCAGTCTTTGTAAGAATAACACCTGTTAACTCTAAAGCATCATTGAATGCTTTGGCAGTAACAGCAGCATCTTGACCTGTCATACTATCTACAGTGAAGAATGTCTCTATTGGATTTGCAATTTTATGGATTTGTTTTATTTCATCCATCATATTACTATCAATATGCAATCTACCAGCAGTATCTATTATCAGAACATCTATTAATTTTGTTTTAGCAGTTTTAATAGCCTCTGTAACAATATAGTCAGGTTTCTGAGATACATCAGATTCAAAAAAATCTATGTTTAAACTATTTGCAAGAGTTCTTAATTGATCAATAGCAGCAGGGCGGTAAATATCGGCACTGACTACCATTGCTTTTTTCTTGTGTTGCTCTTTTAAATATTTAGCAAGCTTAGCTGTAGATGTTGTTTTACCAGCACCTTGTAAACCAGCCATTAGTATCACAGCAGGAGGCTGTGTTTTTAAGTTAATGGGTACAGCTTCTTCACCTAATGCTTTTTCTATTTCTTTCTTTACAAATGAAATGAATGTTTGGTCTGGTGTAAGGCTTTTTTTAACTTCTTCACCTATGGCTCTTTCTTTTATATTTTCTATAAATTTTTTGACCACTGGTAACGCAACATCTGCCTCCAAAAGAGAAACTCTGATGTCACGCAAGGCTGACTGTATATTTTCTTCTGTTAAAGACGTTTGTCCTTTTATCTTCTTAAATGAAGACTGTAATTTATCTGATAAACTAGTAAACATATTTCAATAAGTTTTCAGCTCTTATGAGCACAATTATCACAATAGAGAAAATATTAACATTTTTAGAATAAATATACTATCTAACAGACTATACTAAGAGCTATTATTAGGAATAATATTAAACATATAAGTATGTAAGTGTAATTTTTTGCTTTGATAAAAAAGATAAGTTCTAAAAGAATCCTTAAAACTGGCGTTACTATTATCAAAAATATTCCAAAATTAACGATATTTTTTGCAATTTCGCGACTTCCAAAAATAGCATCTATAGCACCTAGACAGATTATAAAAACAGCTAATGATAGATTTAATTTTATAACACGATATACGACATTATCTTTGATCATATCAATCCTTTAATTATCATTTGTAATGCTGAAATAAATAAAACTATAAAAAATGTAAGTCTTAAAACTCTTGTTGAAATATGAGGCATAATTTTAGAGCCTATAGTAGCCCCTAATAAAGTACCTAAAGCAACAGGGGCCGTTATAGAGCTATCAATATATCCTGCAAAATAATACGTTGAAGTCGCTGCAAATGCTGTAATACCCATAATGAAATTACTGGTAGATGCACTAACTTTAAAAGGTATTTTCATAACTTTATCCATAGCAATTACTTTAAAAATACCAGCACCAATGCCCAGCAACCCCCCAATAAATCCAGCGCAAGACATAAAAATAAAGCCAAGTATAGGGTGTTTGACACTATATTGATGCTTTATTTTATTTACAGTAAACGAGTCATTAAGTTGAAGTTTTTCAGCAATGATCGATACTTTAGTAGTCTTTTGAATAATATTATTATTTTGTTTCTTTTTTATAAAACTCAAAACAGCCACTACAAATAAAATTCCACCAAATATAAGGAATAATACTTGTGATTTTAGTGTTAGGGCTAGTTTAGCACCAAAAATAGCTCCTATAGCAGTTGCTAATGCTAAAAATAAACCTAGTTTTTCTTTGGTTAATCCATGAGATTTTAAAGAAATAAGAGATGTTGCAGTTGATGTACAGATTATAGCTACTAAAGATGCTCCTATAGCATAATGAAGAGGTACATCTAATACAGTTGATAGTAGAGGAGTTATTACCAAAGCTCCTCCAATACCGATGATAGCACCTATGCCGCCTCCTAAGACAGCTACTACAAATATTACTAGCTCAAAGAAAAAGAATTTTTCCACTATGGAATGCTTAAATATTGGAATTTTGATAATAAATTATAACCTTTTAATAACTATTTTTTCAAAAGATTTGAGTTTTTAAATAATTCCTTTTAAAATAGATGCTGTTTTGTGTAACTATTAAAAAGTAATTTAACCGGAGATGAGGCCAATATGGCAAAAGAAGATTGTATAGAAATGGAAGGAGTTGTTTTAGAAGCTCTTCCAAACACAATGTTTAGGGTAGAACTTGAGAATGGGCATGTTGTAACAGCCCATATCTCGGGTAAAATGAGAAAAAACTATATTCGTATATTAACTGGAGATAAGGTAGTAGTTGAAATAACTCCTTATGACTTAACTAAAGGTCGTATTAAGTTCCGTAGTAAATAATCCTCTTTATTTAATCTAGTCACTCATAAGCTTTATAGAAATTATAAGACCATATTCTCTAATACTAGAAGAATAGGGGTTATGATTGTCATCGTTAGGCCAATAGTTATAGCTAATGGAACTATTTTATTACCATAATTATTTCTAAGGATTGGTAAGCAGAAATCCATAGCTGTATTAGCAGCATATCCGACCATCTCTACAGAAAAGTATCGTTTGAGTAATGGTACCATCGCGATTACTAGTATTTCTCGTAAGAAATCAACCATAAATGTTATCATTCCGTAATATTCACCAATGAAGTCAGTATTTAAGACAACTGATAAAGAGTACCAGCCTAAGCCTGAGCTGATCATGATACTTTGTTTGACTGGTATATTAATCATATAACTGATCAAAATAGCTGAAATTATCGATGTTGCAATTACTATAACAACCACGGACATGGCTAATTTATTTTTAAAGAGACTTATAAGTGATATATTTTCAAATCTTAATAAACCACCAATAATCAGCATAAGAAGTAATAACATTACAAATACAATGTCGTTTATAAGTGAAGTAATATTTATGTTAATAATTTCACCTAGTACATAACCTATAACTAAATATATTAGATACTTGCTTGCTTTGAGGATTGTAATAAATAGATTTTCTTTAGCTTGAGTTATGTTATCAGATACAAAGTGAGCTTTTATACTAGGATCTTTCTTACAAAAAACAAAAATCCCTAATATATTAGCAACTGTAATAATTGTAATGTATATCAAACTTATACCTATAACTTCTAGAACTATAGTATTTGTATTAGTAAATATACTAAAATTATAACCTAGTAAAAAAATTATAGAAATTACAATAATGTCTAATGATAAGTTTATAAGTCTTATAACTTTTAATGATTGTGAGAAATTAAAAATATAATAGCCAATAATTAGGAATATAAAGAGAATTAATGATTCAAGCATTAGATATTTTTAAGTTTGATCTTTCTATAAACCATGAATAATACTACAGGAAGAATTGATAGTACAAAACATATTGATAACATTTGAATAAATTCAAAAGGATTTTGATATAAATTATCAGGCGGAATAAAACCAACTATTACACAAGAGATTGTTCCTACAATACCTAAAACACATACAAAAGTCATACCAAATTTACCGCCAGGGATATTAAAGTCCTCTGTATTTTTCATAGATTCTTTACTCGATAACTTTAGCTTCAGTGCTGCAAAGAACATCATCAGGTACATCAAAGAGTAAATTTGTGTACTTAAAGCAGTAAGAAGCCAATAGTAGGCTTGAACTGATGGTACAAGCTCTAGCAGAAGACATATTATTGTCATAATAACTGCTTGTAATATAAGGATACCACTTGGTACATCATGCTTATTAGTTTTGTCTAAAGCATCAGGTAAAAAATGATCGTCTGCAGCTTGTAACAAACCTCGAGCAGGTGAAATCATCCAGTTGATCATCGATCCTATAGAACCTATGAAGATCATTAATCCTAGAATATAGTAGAAAAACATAGGTATACCTAAGCTTTCTAGATAAATTTTAAAAGTTTTAATTGTTCCATGTACAACATCTATTTCAGATTGAGGGAATATGATCGCTACTGCTAAAGCACCTAATACCATCGTAAATACAATGAAAACCACTGAAATTAATAGAGCTAATGGGAATGTTTTTTTAGGGTTTGCAACATTTCTTATGTGAACTGTTGCTAATTCAAGTCCTAAAAAAGAAGCAATTATTGCTGTCAAACCCATCCAAGACTCGGTAGATGTAAAGCTAGGGATTAAATTACCTAATTCAAAATGAATGTTTATCGTATAGCTATTTAATAACCATATTAATGCGAAAATAACCATAAGCAGCATAGGTACCACCATACCAAAAAATGTACAGGCGCTTGCAAAAATCGCAGAAACACGTAAACCTTTGAGATTTAGGATAGTCAAAGACCAAAAAACTACTGTAATAAAAATAATAGTAAATTTAATATTCTGTGCTAGATCAGGATTGAATATATATGCAATAGTTCCTGCAATAAATGTAAGTATACTTGGGAACCATATTAAAGTATTGATCCATTGGAACCATATTGCCAACATTGCCACATTCGGACCAAAGGCTTTTTTTACCCAACCATACACACCTTCTTCACCCTTGGCAGTATATGTTGCTGTCATTTCCGCTGATACTAAAGCTACAGGAGCTAGAAACAAAAATACTGCGACAATAAAAAAGAAAAATATATAAGTTCCTGAAGTAGCAGTAGAAGGAAGGTTTCTTATATTATCAATTGCTCCTGTCATTAATAATATAAGCAGAATTAAACCAATTTTTTCTTTTCCGGTTGAGTTTGATACCATGGGTTATATATGAACTAATTATACGATAGATTTATATTAACCTAACCAGATATATATTATCAATATTTTATGCGATGTATAAAGGCATTACTTGAAAAAGTTTTTCAAGGGTCTGCAATGCATTTTTATTGTCAACTTTTATAACTAGTCTATCTCCATCATTAATGAGAGAATTATCAGTAAAAAATTTAGGAGTATTATCATCTTTCATAATTGCTAATATTTGTAAGCCACTTGGCAGTTTTAGATCTGTTATTTTTTTGCCAATAACTGTAGACATGTTTTCTTGACCATGTACTTTTAGCTCTACAAACATCTCCTCACTATCTTCAACCTCATACATTTTAAGCATATCTACCTGAGTTAGAAACGCTTTGATTGTTGTGTATGAGAAATTATGAGGAGAAATTGAGATATCTATAAGTTTCAAATCTCTTGTTATGTCATAGTATTCAGAACTATTTACAGTAGCAACTGTTTTTTGAGCACCAAGTTTTTTTGCCAAAATTGACGACATAATATTTATCTCATCGGAGTTAGTTAACGCGAAAAACATATCTGCTTCATCAATACCCTCAGCAACTAATAAATTATTATTTACAGGGTTGTAATGTAAAATTGTAGACTTTGATAACTCATTCAGAGCAAATTCACACTTTTCAGCATTAGGATCAATCATTTTTATTATATAGCCTTTATTTTCCAATGATTTTGCAAGGGTGATACTTGCATAGTTAATCCCAGCAATGAAAATCTTTCTAATATTTGCTTTTTTAGGCTGAAAAATTGATAGAATTTGAGAAGAGTATGCTTTTTCTGACAAATACATAACTCTATCACCTGGTTCAACTAGAATATCAGTGTCGTCTATATCTAACTTTTTACCATTTCTATGTACTGAAATTATGTCAACTTTAATATCACCTAAACCTAAGTATATATCTTTAACAGACAAGCCTATTAGCGGTGAGTCTTGTGAAACCTCAACTCCAACCAGTTGGATACGCTTATCAAAAAATGATGAAATAAAATACGCCCCTGATAAAAAAATTAGCTGTTCTAGTCTCTTAGTCGTTTCAAAAAATGATTTTATAACTAAGTCGATATTATTAAGCAGTTTTGGGAATCTATTATATTCTGTATCACGGATTCGAGCTATTTTGTATGGAGTCTTATAAAGTTTATAAGCCATATCACATACAGCTATATTGGTTGTATCATTAGATGTTACCGCTATGATCATATCTGTATCTTTAAAATTAGCTTCCATCATTATGTTAGGTTTTGTAACATCTCCAATAATCGTTTGGACATCAAAAGCAGAAGATATAAACCCAAGTTTTTCTTCATCTAAATCAATTATCGAAACCTGATGATCCAGACTTAATCTCTGTGTTAAATATATTCCAAGTTGTCCTGCGCCTAAAATAGCTATTCTCATAATTAGTTGTTATAATAACAAATGTAGTATTTAACTATTTACAAATACTAGTCTAAGGTTTAAAAATAATCAATTTTTTAATTTACTTTAAGCGTTATAAATATTATTATATTCACAATATGATACTAAATTAGTATAGATTAGAGTTAATTATGCTAAAAATAAGTAAATTACTCGACTACGGTTTGCTAGTAGTTGTAACAATTGCTGAAAATAACTCAAATCCTTATAGTGCTGCAAAAATTGCAGAAACCACGGGACTGAATATTCCTACAGTAAGAAAGTTGTTAAATCAGCTTTCAATATCAAATATTGTAGTCTCAAAGCGCGGTATAGAAGGTGGATACACACTTGTTGATGATCCTCAAAATATTACTGTATTAGATGTGGTTAGATCTGTAGAAAAGGATGTAAATCTTACAGAGTGTTGTGATTTACAAAAAAAGTGTAGTATAGGAAACTGTACTGTAAGTAGTTATTGGAAAGTGTTGAATAACCAACTGTTAGATTTACTTTCAAAAACATCAATCTATGATATTGTCAACAAGAAGGGCAAAAGTTAAGATATGAGCGAAAATTTAGATAAAATCATTGAACAAGATTATGAGCATGGTTTTGTAACTGAAGTAGAAGCTGAGACTATCGATGCAGGTCTTAATGAAGATGTAATCCGTCTGATATCTGCGCGAAAAAACGAACCTGAATTTCTACTAGAGTGGCGCCTCAAAGCGTATCATAAATGGCTAGAAATGAAATCACCGAAATGGGCAGATTTGAACTATCCTCCGATTGATTTTCAAGCCATAAGCTATTATTCATCGCCAAAATCATTAAAAGATCATCCTAAAAGTTTAGACGAGGTAGATCCAGAAATTATTGATACATATAACAAGCTCGGTATTCCTTTGCATGAGCAAGAGATGCTAGCTGGAGTTAAAAACATAGCTGTTGACGCTGTATTTGATTCAGTTTCAGTTGTAACAACATTCAAAGAAAAATTAGCTGAAGCAGGGGTAATATTTTGTCCTATTTCAGAAGCTGTACAAAAGCACCCTGAACTGGTGCAAAAATACCTAGGTTCTGTAGTACCTCAAGGTGATAACTTTTTTGCAGCTTTAAATTCTGCGGTTTTTAGTGATGGCTCATTTGTATATATTCCTAAAGGTGTGACTTGCCCTATGGAACTGTCAACATACTTCAGAATAAATGCAATGAATACAGGACAGTTTGAAAGAACATTAATTGTTGCAGATGAAGGCAGTTATGTTAGTTATTTAGAAGGATGTACTGCACCAATGCGTGATGAAAATCAGCTTCATGCAGCAGTGGTTGAGTTAGTAGCCTTAGATGGGGCTGAAATTAAGTATTCTACAGTACAAAATTGGTATCCAGGAGATAAAGAAGGTAAAGGTGGTATATACAACTTTGTTACTAAGAGAGGTGTTTGTCATAAGAACGCAAAAATCTCTTGGACACAAGTTGAAACCGGCTCTGCTATTACATGGAAATACCCTTCAGTAGTATTACGTGGAGATAACTCAATTGGTGAATTCTATTCTGTAGCCTTAACTCGTCACGCTCAACAAGCTGATACTGGTACGAAAATGATTCATCTTGGCAAAAATACTAAGAGTACGATTATCTCAAAAGGTATTTCTGCAGGTAAAGCTTCTCAAGCTTATAGAGGGCTCGTGAGAATATCGCCTAATGCCTCTAATGCTAGAAACTTTTCTCAATGCGACTCATTACTCATAGGGCATAATTGTGGTGCACATACATACCCGTATATAGAAAATAAGAGCAACTCATCTCAAATCGAACATGAAGCTACAACTTCAAAGATCTCTGATGATCAGCTTTTCTATTGTAAGCAAAGAGGTCTTTCGGAAGAAGATGCAATTGCTATGATTGTTAATGGTTTTTGTAAAGAAGTATTTAAAAAGTTACCACTTGAGTTTGCAGTTGAAGCTCAAAAACTAATGGAAGTTAGTTTAGAAGGTGCTGTTGGTTAAACTTTAGAATTATATAAGTTAAAAGGTTAATAAAATGTTATTAGAAATTAAAGATTTACATGTAAGTGTTGGCGAACAAAAGAAACAGATTCTAAAAGGCTTAAATCTAAAAGTTAACAAAGGTGAAGTCCATGCAATTATGGGACCTAATGGAGCTGGTAAAAGTACACTAAGTAATGTTTTAGCTGGTAAAGATGGCTATGAGATTACTCAAGGGTCGATAACATTTAACGGTAAAGATTTAGATGATCTATCTATATCCGAAAGAGCCGCAGCAGGTATCTTTTTAAGCTTACAGTATCCTATTGAGATTCCTGGTGTTAGTAATGTTCAATTTTTAAAGACAGCTGTAAATAGCATTAGAAAGCAAAATGGCGAAGAAGAAATCAATGCTATAGATTTTATGAAAAAGCTAAAAGCAAATATGCAAGTTCTAAAAATAGATCAGAAATACATGTCGCGTGGAGTTAATGAAGGCTTCTCAGGTGGAGAGAAAAAACGTAATGAAATGCTACAACTAATGATGCTTGAACCTAAGCTTGCTATCTTAGATGAAACTGATTCTGGACTAGATATTGATGCTCTTCAGGTGGTATCTCAAGGTGCAAATAATATGAGATCTGACGATAGAAGCTTTTTGGTAATTACTCACTACCAAAGACTCTTAGATCATATACAACCTGATTTTGTTCATGTTTTAGCTGATGGTAAAATTGTCAAAACAGGTGGTAAAGAGCTAGCTCTTGAGCTAGAAGAAAAAGGATATTCTTGGTTAAATAGCTAAAGGTTGATAATAATGTTAATAGATAATAAATCTCTACCAACTACTAGACAAGAAAGCTGGAAATATACTAACTTAGCTACTATATATAGCAAAAGTGGCATATCTGAAATGCTTAAAGATTCTCCTAAATCTAAAGATTATTTAGAAGGTTTTAAATTTGATACGGAAGAAAATGTTGTAATAATACTAGATGGTGTTTTAGCTATTGATTACAACAAAAAACTGAATCATATTAGTGCTTTAGAGCTACATAGAGATCAAAGAACTATGTCTAAGTTAGCAATAGAAAATTCTAAACACTTGGCTATAAGTATACCTAAAGATACTAAAGATTCTTTAAGTCTAATTTTTATAAATACTGATATGGCTAAAGATAAGCTAACAAATATATCTCTAAAATTAGACGTTGATATGTTTGCAAATCTAGATTTAGATATCGACTTTGTCAGTCTTACAGAAAATTCAGCCATAAACCTGTTTTTAGACATAAATATTGCAGAATCAGCAAAAGTAAACTTCACAAACAATGCTGATAATCCAAATAATACTCAGTTAATTACTACAGCTAATTATCTAATCAATTTAGATCGCGCTGCTGAATTTAATGGATTTAACTTATTGAATAAGGATGCACTTCTTAGAAATGATTTTGTAGTAAATCTAAATAAGCCGTACTCTAGATTTGATATCAGAGGATTATATTTAGTAAATGATAATGCTATTGCTAATGCATGTTTTTTAGTTAATCATAATGCATCTCACACATATAGTAATGTAAACTTCCGAGGTGTAGCTAATGGTAGCTCTAAAGCATGGTTTAATGCAAAAGCAGTCGTAAATAAAGGTATAGAGCAAATTCAAGCTTTTCAGAACAATAAAAATATTCAATTAAGTAATAAAGCTGAGATTAATACAAAACCAGAATTAGAGATCTTCTCTGATGATGTAGTGTGTACACATGGTGCAACAATAGGGGAGCTTGATAAAGATGCTCTTTTTTATTTACAGTCTAGAGGGTTGTCTTTAGAAAGTGCTCAGCATTTACTTTTAGAGAGCTTTGTTAAATCTCAATTAACATCAGATGATTTCCCATTTGAAAATGAAATGAAAGAGCAAATCTTAGAGGCATTAGATGATATTCTTCACGATATAATATAATTCTTAGAAACAATTGCTACATTTGAACCTGATTAATATCTCATTATCTGCTAGACTAAATTTATATAAGTGTTTTCTAAAGGACGTATATATGAAAAAGTTAGTTCCATTTTGTTTGATTGGGTTTGTTAGCTCTGTCTCTCTTGCCGTAGCAGCATCAGATAACTGTGCCGAGTACAACATCATTAAGTATACAACTCAAGGTGAAACCACGATAAAGAGTGATAGCATACTTGTCGAAGTGACTGGTTATGCAACAACTTCATTAGATAAACAAAATAGTATAGAAAATCAAATTACAGATAGTATCAACAACATTGTAAAGTCTGACTGGAAAGTCAAAAACATTGAACAAAATACTAACAATAGCGGTGCTATCAATATTACGATACAACTTCAATCTAGAATTTCTCAAAGTGATTTGAATAAGTTACAACAAGCAATTGAAAATCAAGACAGATCTTCTGGAAAAAGATTAGCTGTAAAAGTATTAGATTATAATCCTCCTGCTAAAGAAGTCGAGGCTGCAAAACAAAAACTTATGATACAACTTTTTAAGGATACAAAGGATTATCTTACTAATTTTAATAAACAGACTAATAGTAACTATATTATTCAATCAGTACAATATATTGATACAGACGGATATAAGCCTAGAAATACAGTTATGTTAATGAAAACAGCAGCTTATAATGAAAATGATACAAATAGCTATAATCCAGTAGCTGTATCTCAGGATATTAATATAAGAGCAAATGTAACATTTATGGAGAGATAGTATGGCATTAAGCAAAGTAATAAAGACTGATGAAGCTAACTTTGATAAATTAATAAGTAGTTCTGCAAAACCTATATTAGTAGACTTTTATGCAGATTGGTGCGGTCCTTGTAAGACTTTATCACCGATACTTGATCAGCTATCAAAAGATTATACAGGAGCTGTGATTGTCAAAGTCAATGTTGATGATAATCAAAGTCTAGCAGCTAAATTTGGTATAAGAAGTATACCAACTATGATAATTTTCAAAGCCGGTCAGCCCGTAGAAACGCTTACTGGTGTTCATACAGGTAGCCAATTAGAGCAAAAGCTAAAGGCTTATGAGTAATAAACCTAATTTAGATCTTTGTGAATGGTATTTTACAACTAAATTTGAAGTCCCTATATTACCTAGCAGGTATCCTAACCAATTTGCGATTATTACAGCATACAATCCATTTAATCAGCTTCTTGAAGATCAAGAAAATTTAGCTAGAAACCAAATATTAAGAAATCAACTAGAAAAGTCATATAGTTGGGTCTATGCAATTAATGGTTTTGATAAGTCATCTAAGCACAAAGAAAATGGTTTTATGTTTGATGCTAAATCGCTTCATGAAGCTTGTAATTTAGGTGCGGAATTTTCGCAGGATGCGATCTATTATGTAATTAATGATACTTTATATGTTTCAAAATGTGAAAAATCAAAAAGAAAGCTCACGAAAGTAGGGGACTTTCAAAGCAGAATTTATTCATTTTTATAAAATAGCTTATAACATAATGAAAATAAAATAATTAAACTAATCCCTGAATAAATAACCATGCGTTGATCAGGATCCCAAAACATTCCTAATATTACACAAAAATTAAACAATATGCTCAAATATGGGATTAGTGGAAAAGCCCATGCTTTGAATTTAAGATTTTTAGTTTGTTCTGAAGAAAGAGATTTTCTAAAGTAGATATGACATAAACTAATAATTATCCAAATCATACATCCAACCATACCTGAAGATGAAACTACGAGTATAAATATTTTCTCAGCACCAACAAATTTTGTAATCAAACAAAGACAAGAAAGTATAGCTACAAATATGACGCCATATATCGGAACTTGTTTTTTGCTAAGTTTTGTAAATATTTTTGGTGCTTGTTTATCTGAAGCCATAGACCACATAAGCCTTGCACAAGTATAAAAACACGAGTTTACAGCTGATAAACTTGCTGTAAGAATCACAAGTTGCATAATGGTATCAACATACTTAATATTGACTAGTTGCAACACTGTAATAAAAGGAGTATTAGCTACGCTAGAGTCTTTATATGGAATAATATAGGCTATTATGAATGATGATAATACAAAAAAGAGTAATATTCTAATAGCTACACTTTTTATTGCTTTACGAATATTTCTTTCGGGATTACTTGTCTCTCCCGCAGCAATACCAACTAGTTCGGCTCCTTGGAATGTACATACTATAATAACTAAACCAAATAAAAATGCTTTGTATCCATTTGGAAATAAACCATCTGCATAGAAATTTACTAAGCCTGAAATTGGCTTATTGGTATTTAAATATCCTGTTATAATCCCAATACCAATTAATATGAATACTATAATAGTTATGATTTTTATTGCAGATAACCAAAACTCAATTTCTGCGAAGACTTTTACGGCACATAAATTTAATAAACTTATGATAAATATAGTAACTATACAAAACTGCCAAACGCTAATAGCAGGGTAAAAGTTATGACATATAATTCCAGCAGCAATAAGACCTCCAGCTGCTGCTGTAAGCCAATTTATTAGGTATAACCAGCCAGTCAAAAAGCCTGAGTATGGCGAAATAAATCTAGTAGCATAGTTTTGAAAGGAACCACTTACAGGTATCTCTATAGCCATTTCTGCAAGACTTATCATTACTAGCATCATGATTATTCCACCAATTAGAAATCCTAGTACAGTACCAAATGCACCAACTGAGTTTAGAATACTACCTATACCAAGAAAAAAACTTGCTGAGATAGTACCTCCAAGAGATATCATAACTATATGGCGTGATAATATATCTCTTTTTAAATTATTCTTGTCGTCCATATTAAAAACTTCAGAAATATTTCAACTATATGAATTATTCCATAACCTAAGTCTTTAACAAAATATTTAAATATCAAAATAATAAGAAATATTAATTAGCAAAACTAATTGTGTGATTTACTGATACTTAATTATTATATAAAATAATCAACATGCTTAATTATACATTTAGTCCAAAATGATAAACTCTATATCTCCAGAAACAATGATGCTCATTATACAAATATGTGCAGTAGCTTTAATAATTACATCTTTGATTGTTTCAGTTTTATTTATTTTATCGCAACAGAAATTAGCAAAAGCTTTAGTTACTGTAAATAGTGGTGAGCAAATACACCCAGCATGGTTATGGACTCAACTAATACCAATATGGTCATATATAGCATTAGTGGTAACAGCTGTAAAGTTAGATGAGCAAACTAAATTATATAATCAAACGCACGAAAAAAAATTAAAATTTAAAGCTTCACTTGTATATTGGTATGTGGGATTGACTTTATTAAATATAGTTCCCGTAATCAATATAATAGTAGGCATAGCAACAATTGTTATATTTATAATAATTTGGGCAAATATAACTAAATCAACTAAGATTATTACTGCTGAATAATAAAATATACAAATTCGCATAATATATATTATGTTAAATTACATACTTATCTTCTAGATCATTAATTTATATTCTAACCTTTTCACAAAATGCTTAATTATTGACTGATACTAACTATCGTATGAGTAATCTTGTTGTAACATCGTTATTACTTCTAAACTTGCAGGAAGAAACTTATAATTATTAAGCTCAAGGATGTTTATACATTTTAATTGCTGGTTTTCCTTAGCATAAGGTTTACCTTCATAATCCTTAATTATAAAAAACTCTAGATTAACTTCATCGTTATATTTATTTATATGCTTTTTGCGAAAATAAAAACTTACTGATTTGGCTATTATGCCAACTTCTTCATAAACCTCTCTTCTTATACATTGTTCAAAAGTTTCATTTTTTTCTACCTTACCACCAGGAAATTCCCAGTAGTCACTATAGCTTTGAAACTTTTGTCTTAGACTTATATAGACTTTAGCACTTTGTTCATCTAAAATTATCGCCACTGCGGCATTTATTTTTGCCATTTTTTACAAAAAATTTTTATACTTAAGAAATATAATATGTTCCAAAACCACAAAAGTGAAATTTTATTAGCAACTCCACTTATCAAAGATGATGCTATATTTACTAAATCTGTAATTTATCTATGCCAAAATGATCGTCATGGTGCTATGGGTTTGATTATCAATAAACCTTTAAGTGATACACTAAAAGATGTCTTTGAAGAATTAGAGATTCCTCATAGCAATACATTTAATGAGATTTTAGATTACCCTCTTTATATGGGTGGTCCTATTAGCCCTCATAAAATTATGATTTTGCATACTACAAATGGTAGAAACTATAGCTCTACAATTAAACTAGATGAAGGTCTTGCTATAACTGCTTCTATGGATATTCTGGAAGATTTAGCAAATAATATTTTACCTGAGTATTTTCTACCAGTAGTTGGCTATAGTTGCTGGACTGCTGACCAACTCACGGATGAAATAAAATCCAATGATTGGATTGTAACAAGTAAATTAAGCAAAAAAATATTATTTAATCATGAGAATAAAGTAAAATGGCAAAACCATATTGAACATGCTGGCTATACTTTACAAAGCCTAGATAGTTTATTCAAAAACATAGGGAATTGCTAATGTTTCAATCTTTAATAGCAATAGATTATGGTAAAGCTAGAATTGGATTAGCTAGTGGTCAAATGATTACCAAAACAGCTACTCCTATAGGTACAGTTGAAGCCTATGATGGGGTGCCTAACTGGGTTGAGCTTGATAAGATTGTTAAACGCTGGAATCCTTCTGATATTATTATAGGATTACCATTAGATACTCAAGATTTTGAAACAGATATTACAAAAGCAGCTAAAGATTTTGCTAAAGAAGTTAAAGAACGCTATAAAAGAAATGTTCATCTTATCAATGAAGCATATTCAACTCGTGAAGCAAGATGGCGTTTAGAAGAAGTAAAAAGTAAAAAAGTATCACATATAAAAGTAGATGCCTTGGCAGCTTGTGTAATCTTAGAAACTTGGATGGCAGAGAATTAAGCTTATTTTAGATAAATACTGTTAAATATTTCTTTTGGGCTAAGTAAATACTATATCATAACTCTGTACACGATAATTTTTTCATATTTTAAGTTCCTTAGTAGTTTTATTGAATATTTTGAGACACAAGGAGAAATCATTGCTATAAAATCCAATTTTTTGAATAGCATTTACAATCATGTCTAGT
>NZ_VXKO01000035.1:0-17443 GCF_008711475.1 Francisella sp. SYW-2
AGACATGATTGTAAATGCTATTCAAAAAATTGGATTTTATAGCAATGATTTCTCCTTGTGTCTCAAAATATTCAATAAAACTACTAAGGAACTTAAAATATGAAAAAATTATCGTGTACAGAGAAAATTTTATTAAAATAATTGACTTCTCAATTTCATATAAATATAATCACGGTGTTTGTCTATTTGGTTAGATAATTCAATTAGGCCCGGTGCTTATCTGCTGGTTATATAATCCTCAATTGACCCGAATGGATTTATTTAGTTTAAATAACGATAAATCAACGAGAGGATAATAATTATGAAAACAATATATCGTGCAAGTATCTTTACATTCAACAAAAATGCAACGCTTCAGTCACTATTAGGTCATAAGGTTGACAACTTATTTTCTGATTCAAAAGACTATACATTTCTAAGAGATGGTGCAGTTGTTGTAGAAGATGGTTTGATAACTGAGGTTAACGATTTTCATAAGATTAACATAGGTGATAATGATAAGTTGATAGACTACTCTGGTAAATTAATTATGCCAGGACTTATCGATACACATATGCATACAACTCAAACAAAAGCTGTAGGTGCCTATGGTGAAAAGCTTTTAGAGTGGTTAGATGGATATATTTTTCCAAGTGAAGCTAGCTTTAACAGTAGCTCTTTAGCTCATAAGGAGTTTGATATACTTTTCAAAGAATTATTTAAGAGTGGAACTACAACTATATGTGGATACGCTCCAAGTGCTTATGACGGTACAGATATAGTTTTTGAAATAGCTCAAAAATATAATATGAGAGTAGTGCTTGGAAATACTATTATGACTCAAGGTAATAAAGAAATAATTACAGATGCTCAAACCAGTATGAAAATCTCTGAGAAGCTTTGTAATAAGTGGCATAATAGAGGACGTGCTAGTTACGCTCTTACCCCAAGATTTGCTCTTAGCTGTGATGATGAAACTCTTAACTTATGCAAAGAGTTCATGCAATCGCATAAAGATGTTTATGTACAAACACATTTAAGCGAAAATTTAAATGAAATCAAAGATACTTTAGCGATGTATCCAAATGCTACTGATTATCTAAATGTTTATGAGAACTATTCATTAGTTACGGATAAAACTATTTTAGGACATTGTATCCACTTGTCAGATAGTGAATGGAATAGAATGAAAGATCAAGGTGTTGTTATAGCAAGTTGCCCAACTAGTAATAATTTCCTTGGCAGTGGTCATTTTGACTACAAAACGGCTATTGAAAAAGATATTAAGCTAACTTTAGCTACTGACTGGGCAGCAGGTAATACTCTAAGTATGCTTCGTGTAATGGATGATGCTTATAAGGCTGCATTATTAAATTCTTATAAACTTGAAACTTTGGTACGCCTGTTCTCTTCTACTCTAGGTAGTGCAAAAGCGCTAGGTTTAGGCGATAAAATTGGCAGCTTAGAAAAAGGTAAAGAAGCTGATTTTATAGTTATCAATACTGACAATAATTCTCTACTTAAATATAGACTTGAATCTGCATATAATCTTCAAGACTACTTATTCTCAGTTATTTCTTTAGGAGATGATCGTTTAATTGATGCTACATATATATATGGAAGCAAAGTTCATTAATTACGATTATTAACTAATTCACATTACAAAACGTTAAATCAATAATTATAAATAGTGTAGTATCTTATTTGTAGATGGCATATTTTTAATTATTGGTTTGTAGGTTTGTACCTAAGGAGAATATCTATGAGAGCTATAAATTATACGCGTTGGGCTATTACAGAGTTGTTTTTTACAATGAGTGTTTTCTCAGCAGTTTTGTTCGGAACATATGCATTATCGATAAGGTTAGATAATCATTTGACAGATACTAATCTGTCAATATTATCAGGAGTTTTTTTTGTTGTATTTGCTATTTCTCAAGTATGTGCTGGGGTATTAATAAATAAGATATCACCTAAATTATTACTTAGTAGTTCAGCATTTGTATCTGCTTTGGGAGCACTTTTGTTTGCACACACTACTGTATTTGAGTTACTGGTAGTTGCAAGGATAATGCTTGGTTTGGGTTTGGGGTGTACATTTGTAGGAGTGCTTTATGTTGTGCAGACTAATTTTTCAGATCATCAATTTGCATTTTTTTCATCCTTGAGTCAGAGTATTGCTAACATTTTTGCAGGTATGTTGGCACTATTTGCAGGTAAGGCTTTGAGTCAATATTCATATACTTATGTTTTTGATATTCTTGCAGTAATGTTTATTATCTGTACTATTGGTCTTAGTGTCTTGTTACCTCATAAGACAAGAGCTACGAGTGACAGTGATCTACAACAACCAGTAATATCTAGAATATGGAGTATTCTTTCAAAACGAAATTTTTGGTTAGCATCATTTTACTTTACAGGTTTGTTTGGATCAATTTTGACATTTGCAGATCTATATAATGTCACCTATGAAATGAAGGTGTTTGGTGTACCTCATGATACAGCTATCATGATGAATGGTTTGGTACCAATAGGAGTTGCAACAGGAGGGATTATTGCTGGATTTTTGGTATCAAGATACCAAAATAATAGACTTACAGCTATATGTTTTAGTTTGATTACACTTATTTTTCTTTGTTTAATTATGTATATAAGATGGCCAAATAGAAGTTTTGGATTTGAAATGGCTTTCTTGTTTAATTTTCTATATGGTGTTGGATGTGGAGGAGCTATGCTAGCATTCCAAGAAATTCAGCTACTGTTCAAAGAGTTTTCAATAAGACCATTAGCTAATTCATTAGTGCTAACATTTGCTTATCTATTTAATGGAATGATTATACAACCATTGACGGGATATATCATTGGTGAAACAAGAGTTGTGCACTATTTTAACCAATCTTCGCCTTATTCAAGATGGCTATATGATACTAGTATTCATAATGAGTGGCATAAGTTTAATAGTGGTTTACTTATTATCGTATTGATAATAGTAATTAGTTTCGTAAGTAGTATTTTCTTTACCAAGAAAAAATCAAGCTAATTATTTTCTATATACTGAATTATATTATTGATTACTAAATTAGAATTTGCTAATATTTGTAGTTAGAAATTAACAAACATTGATCATAACTATGGATTTGATACAAATGAAAGATAATGCAAGTAAAGCTTCGTCTTTATTAAGAGCAATATCTCATGAATCTAGACTTTTGATACTTTGTTTATTACTAAGACATGAAATGAGTGTTGGGCAGTTAGCGGAGTTTTCTGATCTTAGTCAGTCAGCATTTTCTCAGCATTTGTCTGTTTTGAGGAAAGAGGGACTTGTTAAGACTAGGAAAGAATCACAAACAGTTTTTTATAGTTTAAATGACCCTGCAGTAACTAAAATATTAGAAGCGTTATATGGCATATATTGTGGTGATGATAACAATTAAAAAATTTGAATAAAATATTAGTAATAACTAAATTAGAAGTAGCTTAATAATATAAAGGAGAGCAAATATGAGTAAAGTAAAAAATATTTCAGTTAAAGACTTTTTGGAATTACAAAAAAAAGAAAAAGTAAAGTTAATAGATATCAGAACAACAGGTGAACATAACAGAGAGTGTATTGATTGTGCTGAAAATATAACAGTTGATGAAATATATGATGCAGATATTAAACCTGATGAGATTGTAGTGCTTCACTGTCAGTCTGGTAACAGAACTAATCAGGCAGCAACTAAAGTAAAAGATCTAAATGCAAAAGCAGTATATTTGTTAGAAGGTGGCTTGAATGCTTGGAAACAACACAAGCAACCCACAAAAAAAAATGTTAAAGAACCTCTACCAATAATGCGTCAAGTACAAATAATAGTTGGTTTTATGGTTCTGTTAGGTGTAGTACTTTCGTTTACAGTATCACAATACTTCGCAATTTTGAGTGGATTCTTTGGCGCAGGACTTTTATTTGCTGGGTTAACAGGCACATGTGGTTTAGCAGTTATGTTAGAATTTTTACCATATAATAAAAGAAAATAACACTTTATATAATATTTCTAGAGGAGCTCAGTAATGGCTAAAAAATATCTCATAGTTGGTGGTGTTGCTGCAGGTGCATCAGCAGCTGCAAGACTAAGAAGGCTTGATGATAAAGCAGAGATAGTAATGTTTGAAAAAGGACCACACGTATCATTTTCTAACTGTGGTCTACCTTATCATTTAGGTGGGCATATCGAACCAGCTGAAAAATTAATCTTAATGACGCCTGAAAAGTTTGATACAAGATATAATATTGAGGCTCGTACAAATTCGGAAGTTGTTAGTGTTGATAAATCAAACAAAACTGTAACTGTTATAAACCACATAACTGGAGAAGAGTATACTGAAAGCTATGATAAGTTAGTGTTAGCTGTAGGTGCTAAGCCGATAGTTCCTCCTTTTAAGGGTCTTGAGACAATCAATCACTTCATATTAAGAAATGTTGTCGATGTCAAAAAAATCCATAAAGCTGTTTTTGATAGTGAAAAATCTGTCAAAGACGTGACAGTTATAGGAGCAGGCTTCATTGGTATTGAGGTTGCAGAAAATCTTAAAGAAAGAGGCTTTAATGTAACTATAGTTGAGATGGCTAACCAAATTATGCGTCCGTTTGATTATGAAATGGTTAAGTATCTAGAAAAAGAGTTATTAGATCATGATATAAACTTGATGCTATCTGAGAAAGTAGTTGGTTTTGAATCTGATAAGGTTCTGCTTGAATCAGGTAAAGAAGTTAAGTCAGATTTAGTGGTTTTAGCTATTGGTGTGGCACCAGATACTGCATTTCTAAAAAATGTAGGCATTGAGCTGGCTAAAAGTGGCCATATACTTGTTAATGAGAATTATCAAACATCAGATAAAGATATTTATGCAGCAGGTGATGCTATATTGGTTAAAAATGCTCTTACAGGTCAAGATTTTAATTTGCCGTTAGCAGGACCAGCTAATAAGCAAGGTCGCTTAATTGCAGATCATATAAATGGTAGAAAAATTGTAAACAAAGGTTATATTGCTTCATCAATCATTCAGATATTTGACTATACTGGCGCAGCAACAGGCTTAAACGAAGCTTGGATTAAGTTTCATAATTTAGATATCGAATATCAGGTAGCATATACAGCACCATTTGATAGAGTAAGTATCATGCCTAATGCTCAAAATGTATTTACAAAAATATTGTTTGAGAGTAACACAGGTAAACTTCTAGGTGCTCAGACAATTGGTAAAGGTATAGTTGATAAGAGGGCGGATGTGTTTGCAACAGCTATCAAAGCGGGTATGACAGTAGAAGATCTTCAAGATCTTGAGTTATGTTATGCTCCTCCATATTCAACAGGTAAAGATGTAGTTAACCATACTGGTTATGTTGCTAATAATCTTTTAAATGGAGATTTTAAACAGGTTCTATTTACTGATGTTGAAAAGCTTTTAGCTGAGAATGCTCAAATTATTGATGTTAGAGAATTTGGTGAGATATCTAAGGGTATGTTAGCAGGTGCTAAAAATATACCAATGTCTGAGATTAGAAATAGATTGTCAGAGCTTGATAAAACTAAGCCGGTATATGTACATTGTCAGTCAGGTCAAAGATCATATAATGTAACTCTAATGTTACAACATCATGGCTATGATGTTTATAATATTGCAGGTGGTTATGCTATGATTTCTAATTATTATGGCACTATTGAGCGTATTACAGGCGAGCGTCGTATTTCAATAACTCAAACAAACTAGAACAGATAATATATCTAGGAGGAACTATGATTTTTAGACAACTAATTGATAGAGATACTTATACCTATACTTATATTTTAGGTTGTGAGCAAACTAGGGAAACTATAATAATAGATCCTGTAAGATTTAATGTTCAACAGTATTTAAAACTATTGAGAGAACTTGATCTTAAATTGATTTATGCTGTAGATACGCATGTTCATGCAGATCATGTAACAGCAGCGGGTATTTTAAGAAAAGAAACAGGCTGTGATATAGTACTTGGTGGTGAGAGTGCAGCTCAATGTGCTACTAAAAAAGTATTTGATGGAGATATACTAACATTTGGTAATTATCAGATTAAGGCAATATATACACCAGGCCATACAGATGACTCTTACTGTTTTATAACAGAGAATATGCTTTTCACTGGAGATACTTTGCTAATTAGAGGTTCGGGTAGAACTGATTTTCAAAATGGTGATTCTTATGCTGCATATGAGAGTATTATGACTAAACTTATGACTTTACCAGGTAGTACAATTATTTATCCAGGTCATGATTATAATGGTGTTACTAGTAGTAGTGTTGCCGAGGAAAAGAGAAATAATCCAAGACTACAAGTAAACTCTCCAGAAGAGTATGCGAAGATAATGGATGATTTAAAATTACCTCCACCAAACTATATAGATATTGCAGTTCCAGCCAACCTAAAATGTGGTATAGAAGAAGAGTAATATGTTTTTGATTATATTTGGATTTATTTGTGGAATTGCTTTGGGCTTAACTGGTGGTGGCGGATCTATATTAGCTGTTCCATTACTCACTTATGGTGTAGGTTTAGACTTTCATACTGCAGTTCCTATTTCTCTACTTGTAGTGGGGTTTACAGCTATTTTTGGTCTTGTAGTTAACTATAAGCAACATGATATTAGTTATTTAGCTGCTGCAATAATGATTACTACAGGAGTTATTTTTGCTCCAATTGGTAGTTATGTATCTCAAGGCTTATCAGACAAGGTGTTAATGATTAGCTTCGCTATACTTATGATTACAATAGGTATTTGGAGCTTGATAAAGGCTAAGGTGATGTCAGGTGCTGAGAAATCAATATGTGAGAGTATCGCTCCAAAATGTATTATCGCATTATTAGTAAGTGGTGCAATCGTTGGTACTTTGACTGGATTCTTTGGAGTTGGTGGTGGATTTTTGATAGTGCCTGCGTTGGTATTTATAACAGCTATGCCAATTAAAAGAGCTATAAATACTTCTTTATTGGTAATATTTGTTGTATCTATATCTGGGTTTATATCGCATTACGAAGAAGAGCATATGAGTTGGTATGTGGCTGGTATGTTTATAATTGGCAGTGTAATTGCGATGTTAATAGCTACTAAACTTAAAAAAAGACTTAATGATAAAATCTTACAAACATTATTTGCTATTATGCTGGTAGTGCTCGGAGCAGTGATTTATTTTATTAATTAACAATCTTCAGCTTTAACTGTTTTAAAGCCATAGAATGCTGCGAAAGCTTGGTTATTTGTGTTATTGCTATCACATGTTATCGCTTCAAAAGTTATACCATATGGTTGAGCTTCTCCATGAAGCTCGAACGTTGGTATAGTAATATTCTCTATATTTTTGTTGTGCAATTCTGTAATAAGCTTTTGTCTATTTTGATTAAACTTATAAATTGAGTAATATGCACTTCCCATAACTCCCATAATAATTAATAAACCTATCAGAAAAAGGATATGAATTTTCTTGAAGGCTTTATAGATAGTTGTAACTGCTATGCTCTGATTGTCATAAAATTGTTGCATCATTGCAATAAAAAATATTATGTAATAAATTAGCATTAATCTAATCTGTATGCCGTAACTATATGCTAAAGGAGCCATAACAAAAATGACTGTGATTAGAGCTAAAGAGTATATGACTATACTGATTTTTTTATTATTCTTGTTGCTAATGGCGAGAGCAAAATATAGTATGAATATCCAAGCTATAATTAGAGTATGAGGCCATAAGTTGTATTTAAATATATGAATAAAATAAATAAGTTGACTTAGAAGAGAAATACTTTGATCATTTGACATTTGATCCATTCTAACGTAATTACCTGGAGCGGCTATTAAAATAACCCCTCCAATCAAAAGACCTGTCAAGAAAAACAGAATTCCTTTGTTTATAATTTTGTTATTTATTTTTCTTTCAATAAAGTATGCTAAACAAAATAAGAGTAGTACTGCAACAAACTGCTCATTATATAGGCCTATAAATAGGCCTCCTAACAAGCTAATTAAGTAGAAGCTTTTATTTTCGATTATTAAATAATAATATAAAACAATAAGGATTGTATATCCCCATAAGTATTGTATAGCAGCAGTTTTCCATATTACTTGACCTATGAAACCTGTCCATGTGAACATTAAAGCAAAGAAGAATGAATATATAATAAAATCTTTTGATGCTAGACTATACTTGTTTCTAGTCACAATTTTAAAGATAAATATTATAAATAAGCTCATGGATATTGAGCTTATAATGTTTATAGTTAGCAATGATAATGTTAAGTATTTTTTTGAAAATAGTGCATATACTAAAGCTTGAGCAGATATTCTACCCGTCCAGCCTGTATAATCTTGGATTAGAAAATGAAACAAAGTACCATTTACTAGAGTATCATTAATAGCACGCCAAAAATCATCCATAGCCAATGGTTGACAAAAATTCAAAAATAGAAAATAAGAGAAAATAGCTAAAATTATAAGTAATTTAGACTTTAAAAGATTATTCATTATTTAAGATTTATAATTTAAAAATTAAATTATTATAACGTATATGAGACAATTTTTGCAAAAATAGTATTACGTGGTAGTGCAAACTAGTCAAGAAGTTTGTGTGTTAAGTATAAGATTTAATTGGTTTTTAACCATCCAGTAATGCTAAGTCTTTTATTTTTTGTAAGTACAGGCAACACTTCATGTTCAATGGTTTTGCTATCAAAGAGAACTATTTTTCCATTAGTTGGAAATATTTGTAATGTTTGATTATTAAGATATAGTTTTAACTCTCCACCGAAAGATTCATTCCAAATTTCATTAAGATAGCAGACTATAGATATCGTTCTTCTATCATCATTTTGAAAGGTATCGATATGTTTTTTATAGAATGATCCTTTAGGATAAGCTGCGTAGTGAAATTCCTTTGTTACAATTCCAGCAAAACACGTTTTATTAAGGTAGTCAATAAAACTATTTATCTTTTTAAAAAAGGTTGCGGCATGTTTTGTTTCATCTAACCAAAAGATAAAGTCATTACGTATTGATCTTTCTAAGTTTTCATTCAAGCGATTACCTATTGCGGATTTTTTAAAGCAATCAGCATCATAAAAATGATTAAGCTCTTTGCATAGTTGAATAGTTTCATCATTAGTTAGCCAATTATCGATAACGCAGAAACCATTGTTAAGATAATCACTAATTATTTTTTCATAAAAAAGATTAATTTCGGATAAATCAGACATACGATGCCCAATTAGTAAAGAGTAAGGAATTATATATCAGAAACTAAAAATCAGTTATCTATTTTTATGATAAAGTCTTCTAAATATTCATCAATATCTAACTCATATTCAGAAATAGCAAAATGCTTAGCAGATTTTTTTTGTTTGTGCATCTCATCTGTTGAGCCTGTGTTTAAATGATGCCAGTCAGGTAGGTCTTTATTTTGTAGTAAAAGCTTATAACTACAACTACTAGGTAGCCATTTATGGGCATGATTTTTAAGTTGTTTATATGTTAGGTTTATACAGTCAGGCACAATCTGCTTTCTTTTTTCATACATACTGCATTGGCATTTTCCGATATCTAAAAGCTTACAGCTAACTTTTGTATAGTAGACATCATCAGTTTCATCATCTTGAAGCTTATTTAAACAGCAAAGGCCACATCTATCGCAAATGGATTCCCATTGCTCTTTACTCATATCTTTTAGATCAATTTCTTGCCACCACTTATTCATGATTTAGTCATTTATTAATAATTTGTAAAGTATTAAACTAAATTTTTTGACAAAAATATAGCTCAAAGAGAAAACTAGTTAAGAGACTTTCTGAATAGGTTGACTTAATACTGGAGAAATACCTGTTTGTACAAAGATTTGTTGCTGAATTTTTGCAAAAGCATTTTCGTATGCTTGAGGGTCCAAGATAGCATAAGAAGTGTTTATTGGAGCAGCTCCTTGATTAGGATCAGGGGTTGACTGATAAGCTACAAAGTTAATTCTAATGCTAGAGTCTTTGGTTGATTGTCTATAAGGTTGTATAAATGCTGTAGCTTCAGTATATTCAGATTGCCCCCAGCCATTAGCATTTTCAGTACTTTTAGCTGTAATAATGCCAGTGTTGAAGTTAGCATCTTGAATGATATAACCTAGATTTTGCATAACAGTAACTGTAGCATCAAAAGCTGTTCGTAAATCAACATTAAAAACTTTTGTTTGCATAAGTTGAATTTGAAGAGGTGTTAGATTTGGTCGTTGTGGTCCTGATGATATACATCCTGATAAAGCTAAAACAACCAAGTAAACTAAAAGACTAAATTTCTTATGCATATTATAAAAGCCTCATCTAGAAGTTAGTTGATAATGATTTATAGTTAGAGACAATATTACCCTTGAATGTGATAATTATAGTCATAGTTTTTTGTGATTGCATAAATCCTGATTCTTGTGTATTTTCGCCGGTTATTAGTAGAGTCAAAAAACCATCTCTAGAAGCATTGTTCTCAACAGTTGCATTTGTTTGATATGTCCAGATAGATTCTCCACTTGCATTTTGAGTAACTATATTAGGAGAGCCAAAAGCATTTATAACTTCATCTTTTGTAGTTACACCTTTTTTTAGAGTTAATGATACATTACCAGAAGTGTAGGGGGTTTTTACAAATCCAACATCTTGAGGGTTGGTATTATTTACGCAAGAGTTAAGGATAAATACTATTCCTATTAAAGATATAATCTTAAATTTCATAATAGTCTCACTAGTTACAAGAAGTAGTTTTAATCAAAAATCATTTTATAATAGATCGGATAATAATGATATCTAAAACTTATAATTTAAAGTACTAATCACTCATAAGAACTATATATATTATTGTTAATAATGTATAATCTAGAACCATAAAATTCCCTAATAAATTATATCTATATAACAATTATGAAAACTACTGCTAGAGCTAGAAATAACGCTCGTTTATATACTGTGCAGGCTTTGTACCAAAAAAAGGTTGCAGATCATACATTTTCTGAACTAAAAACTCAATATTATGCAGATAATGCAGAGAGACACTATACTGACTGGGATCTTTTTTATAGATTAATGGATGCAGTTAGAGAAAATCAAGATACTATAAATGACTATATACAAGATAATTCAAAAAATGGTATTGAGTCTATAAATTATGTTGATTATGCAGTACTTCAAGTCGCTATAGCAGAATTGATAGAGTGTCTAGAAAATCCATATCAAGTTATTATAAAAGAATATGTTGAGATTTGTTATAGTATGGGGACAGAAGAGGGGTATAAATTCGTCAACGCTGTTTTACAAAACCTTGCTAGGTCGATTAGAGGTGAAGAGTAAACTTATCTTGTGACGCAAGAAAATTAAACTTATTACGATGTTCTTGTTGTTTGTTTTTATCTAAAGTTGCTGTTAGTATAGTTTCTTTATATTCGTCATGAGCTAAAACATCTCCATTATAGTCAATAATCATACTATCTCCAGAATAGCTAAAGCTAGGATCATTTCCGACTCTATTGCATGCAACAACATAGGCTTGATTTTCTATGGCTCTTGCTTTTAGTAATGACTTCCAATGCTCACGACGAGATTCTGGCCAACAAGCAACATTTAGTAGTACATCATATTCATTATTATTACAATTAAATACAGGGAATCTTAAATCAAAACACACTGTTAGCAATATGTTGAAACCTTTGTAGTTAATAATTTGACGATTATTGCCGCTAGTATATTTTTTATCTTCTCCAGCGTGTATGAAAAGATGATTCTTGTCATAAGTAAAAACTTGCTTGTCAGGAGTTACAAAATAAAGTCTATTGGCAATTTTATTTTCTGTAAAAGTTGCAGCACTACCTACAATTGCATAGTTTTTACCTTTTACTTGATTATACATCCATTCGATAATATCTTCTTCAGAGCTAGCCTCATTAGTAGGATTCATTATAAAACCAGTGTTAAACATTTCACAAAGTACTACAAGATCAGTTTCTTTATGAATATCTGCAATCTTATTCTCGACAGCTCTATAATTTGCTTGCTTATCATCCCAAATAATATCTGATTGAATTATGTTAACTTTTAGTTTTGACATATATGTTCCTTATTCGGAGTTAGGGTATCTTCTGAGAGTTTAGCAATATTTTTTATAATCGTTAAGGATAAAATGCTATATACAAAATATAATTTGTTGACAAATAAATAGCACAATAACATAATAATCCTAATTTATTTTGATACCTATATGAGGAAATTATGAAAATTATAAAACTAAGAAATTATGCTCTATTATCTATACTTATATTTGCTTTTGTTGCGGGTTGTTCAACCGTTGAAAATAATAATGGTATAAAATATGTAGAGGGTTATTACATTGTAAATATGCCATACAGTTTTGACAAAGTTTATAGATCTGCATATCAATCAATAAAAGCAGGGGAAACTTATACTTCTACTAGCGGTGCTCCTTATAATCTTGTTGTTAACAAGAAGACTAATGAAACAGCAACTTTAGAGGGTATAAACCCAAATGATCCGAGAGATACCATTAAAATAAATATAAAGAAAATATCTGACATAAGTACCAGCTTGGCTATCAAATATGGTAAAGATGGGAACTCTATGAGGTCTTCGGCAGAAGTACAAATTATTGAAGGAAATATCAAGTACGACTAGTATTTGTCATTAAAGAAGTAAAAACTTTTATATCTTTGCAAGAATTTTTGCGCCTTTAATTATCTCATCATCTTTTTTAGCGAAGCAAAGTCTTAGTAGTCCATTTTGTGGTTTTTCAAATAATGACGATATTGGAACTAGGCCAATGCCATATTCTTTGATCAAATTAGAGGCAAAATCTTCATCAAACTCATTACTAATATCACTATAGTCTAACATCTGGAATGGAGAGCCATACCATTCAAGAACTTTAAACCTAGTTCCTTCCAAATTTTCTCTTAAAAGCTGATTCTGTTTTTTATACAGTTTATTGAGATCTTCATAATACTCAGGGTGTTTAATTATACCTTCTGCTAATGCTAACTGTAATGGATGTACTGCTGAGAAGGTTGCAAATTGCTTTACCGCTAAGATATTTTTTATAACTTCAGCTGGAGCAATAGCTACACCTTGACGCCATCCAGTAACATTATAAGTTTTACCTAAGGATTGAAGAACTATGAGCTTATCTCTAAGTTCAGCTATTTGTATGGCACTAGTGAAGCTTTCACCTGCGTAAATATGTTCATAAACCTCATCAGAAATTACTAAAAGATTTTTATTTTTAACTATTTTAGCAATTTCCTCAAATTCATCTTCTGATATCACAGTACCCATAGGATTATGAGGCGAGTTTAAGATAATAAGTTTTGTTCTATCTGTAATTGCATTTGCAATAGCTGGGATATCAATTCTACCATCTGCTAGTAGTTTCAGCCTTACGCATTTACCTTGATTAAGTTTTGTAGCTCCAACATACGTATCAAAAACTGGATCAAACATGATAACTTCATCACCTTGTCCGATATAAGCAGATATTAAAGTAAATAAGCCTTCTTGGGCTCCTGCTGTAATAGCCACATTTTCAATACCTATCTCTGCATCATAGCATTTTTTAGTTTTCGTTATTATAGCATTACGCAATGCAATAGTACCTGGTATTGGGGAGTATTGATTTTTTGCATGTTGCATATGAAAGTTAGCCCTATCAATTAACCATTCAGGAGTATCAAATGCAGGAGCTCCCTGAGTAAAGTTAAGGGCTTTATGTTCTGCCGCTAATGTTGCGAATCTGCCATAGACAGAAGGGGAAGTATCAATATAAGACTTAGCTTTAATCATATTATTCGTTATAAATTATTAGCATATTTACAGTATATAATAGAAATGTATTTATCAAGAAGAGTTTTGTGCGAAAAATATATTAAATGATGCCGTATATTAGTGTTTTTGGGTAAATTCAAGCGGGTTACCATGCATTTTTAAATATTGTTTTCCTAATAGTTTTGAACCTATATAGTTAAGATGATTTGAATCAGCATAAATGGGGATATTATTTATTTCAATATCACAGTATTTGTCACTACAGAGTACTTTTTTCGGATCTATAATTACTAGTCTAGGAAATTCTTTTTTAAGTTTTTCAATAAGATTAGAAAATACTAATTGTTGTTGTTTGACAAATTCGATATTTAATTTGCATGAATTATCTCCAAAAATAAATGGTAGTTTATTTTTTTCTAATGGACAAAGATTAGTGACATCTGTGTTGAGTGTTGGAGTATCTAAAATAAGTATAGGTATACTACCATTATCTATTACTAATTTAATGGATTCTTGTATTGAGTTAATCGAACTAGAGTATAGTGCATTTGACCATTCACCAGCAAGAATAACATATTTATATTTTTTTGATTTTATCAAATTAGCAATGGCCTTATTTCTATCAGTAACAGAAACATATTCAACAACATTTTTGAAAGTCGGTAAGAATGGAGTAGATTTTTGGGTTACAACGTAAGCTTTCTGGCTTATGTTATCAAGCCAAGTAGTTATCATAGGTATTTCAGATCTTGCATGAGAGTCACCTACCAACAGAAAATTAGTATTTTTAGCTTTAGGACTTCCTATTGAACAGATATCCTTATTAGGGAGTTGTTTTGATTGGAAGCTAGAGGATTGAATCATAAGGAAACAATTGTTTTGATCGATTTTATTAAACCCGTAGTTATATGTTAGTTTATTTTGATCAATAAGATTTGAGGAGTTAAAACCAAATTTATTATTAGTTGAGGCTATATAAAAGCAGCAAGCCAAAATTAGAGGCATTATCCATAGTAGTATAAAGCTTTTAGTAAAGCTAAGCTTATATTTGTGTCTAAAAGGTTTTTCTACAAATAAATATGTTAATGTAGCAAGGGCTAAACTAATAGTAAAAATTATGATACATATAGTGACAGTTTTATTGATACTTAAATAGTTAATATAAGCAATAATAGGCCAATGCCATAAATATAAAGAATATGAGATAAGACCTATAGCAACAATAGGTTTTAGAGAAAGTATTCTATTTATAATAGGTATATGATTAGTATTTGCGCCAGAATATATATAAATAGTCGCCCCAATACATGCAGTAACAGTCCAAATACTTGGGAAACTCACATTAATAAAAAATATAGGTGCTATCATCATTAAAGCACCTATTACAGAGAGTATATTAAGAGTCAGTTTGTTATTGTTTAAAGTAGCTGAATTATTAAGGTATATGGCTAAGCAGCAACCAAATAAAAGTTCGAATGCTCTATGAGTTGGAAAGTAATACCATCTGTCAGAGCTCAGAATATATAAATTAAATTCGCCAGAAAGGAAAATCAAGCAAGATATAACTAGCAATATTATTGAAGTGGCTAGAAGTTTTACTTTTGCTGAAAATCTTAGTTTAAATAATAGTATTAAGATTAATGGCCAGATCATATAAAACTGTTCTTCTACACCTAAAGACCATGTATGAAGTAATGGTATTATTTGCGAGTTTTGACCGAAGTAACCAAAATCAAGTTTTACAAAGAAATAGATATTAGAAAAGGATGCTATTGCACTAACAAGTGATTCGGCGTAGTCTATTAAATCTTGTGGTAGTAATATAAGCCATGCAAAAAAAGTAGAGAAAATTAAGACAACTATTAATGCAGGTAGAATTCTTCTAATTCTTCTTAGGTAAAAGTTTTTGATAGAAAAACAATTGTTTTGTAGATCTCTAAGAATTATAGCTGTAATTAAATATCCAGAAATTACAAAAAATATATCTACACCAAGAAAGCCAGATTTAATCCAACTTATATTTAGATGGAATAGAACTACGGATAATACCGCAAAAGCCCTTAATCCATCTATATCTTTTCTATACTTTATATTGCTCATTAGTACTTTTTATAAGAGTTTCTATATATTATGATACATTTTTATTGGTTTTTATAAAATATAATTTAATTTGGGTGCTAAGAATCACTTTTATCAGTCTTTATTTAAGTATAGAGATAATATAGACTTCTTCATAAGGTTTTATTATTTATAGTATTGATGAAAATTTCACGTACAAATGTAATAATAGCTATTTTGATAATAGCTTTTTTCTTTGTTATAAACTATTTACAGCCCTTAAGAGCTGATGATTTTGGTAGAGCTTATACTGATGCTCTTGATAAGGGTTTTATTATATATCTTCGCGGTATTGCATCAAACTATATTCATTGGACAGGGCGGATATCAGCACAGGCATTAATTTATCTGTTTTTGAGTAAAAAATATATTCATTTATCAGTATTTATGATCAATATGATTAACTCGATATGCTTTTATCTATTTGTACTATATTCATATAAAATAGTAAGATTTAAAACAAAAATTGAACTATTTTCGAAAGACTTTTTAATATATTTTTTCTTTTTTATCTTCCTTTTTTATCAAACAGGATTTATTGCTAATGTCATATGGAAAACAGCGGCAGTACAGTATTTTTGGGGTATAACACTTTTAGCTATCTTTTATTACATATCAGTAGTAAAAAATAAGCAAAATATATGGTTTAGTTTATTCACGGGGTTTTTTATTGGAATGTATAATGAGATATTTGTTGGTGTTGCAATTATTTTGTGTTTGACATACTTTTTAAATCAAAAGCTTTCTCAAAATCAAATAAACAAAAATATATTATATTTTTTTATAGCTTGTGTGGTGGGGGGTATAATTTTGATAGCAGCCCCTGGTAACTATGTAAGACTAAACACAATGTCGACAGGAGAGCATTTTTCTATTTTAAATCAGCTCATAAATTTTGTTACACAAATTGTAACAAAACCTGGCGATACACTTATTCCTATGTTGATGTTATTGATATTCTTAGTTCTTATTTTTACAAACAAAAATATCACTAGGAAAGCTTCTTTTATATACGGGGTAGCAATTGCGTCTTTAATATTTGTATTGATGCCAGTAACTAAGTCTTATGATTTGAATCAAAGAGTTTTATTAATTTATGATGCAGTATTTTTTATAATAATGATGCAGCAATTTTATAATCATAGTACTAGTTTTATTCTAAAGTTAAGGCTACGATTAAATTCTTTAAGTGGGATGTTTTTAGTATTACTAGTAATGCAACTCGTATTAATGGTAAGTATTTATTTTGAAATATATAAGTTTGAAAGATATAGAGATACTTTGGTTACATATTATCAGCAAAATGAGATCCCTGATCCTACCTTACCGATGATTCCTGAATTTAGTCAAATAACTTTTAAAGACTGTTGATTTAATCTTTCATTAAACTTATGAACTTTTGTAAAATATAGATATCGTAGATATTTATATTTTTAGTAGTTATGGATTTTTTCTTTTTAGGTTTAGAAGAATCATTAGGTA
>NZ_VXKO01000036.1:0-12228 GCF_008711475.1 Francisella sp. SYW-2
CTAGACATGATTGTAAATGCTATTCAAAAAATTGGATTTTATAGCAATGATTTCTCCTTGTGTCTCAAAATATTCAATAAAACTACTAAGGAACTTAAAATATGAAAAAATTATCGTGTACAGAGATAAAATATTTAAAACTCACTAAGTACATCTGAAGTAGTATTTAGTCTAGCTTAGATCTTTTAGCTTGCAGAAGATCTTTTGCACTTGACCACTGATGTACTCGAGGTTCTAGATTTTTGATTTTTTTATCAAATTCTGCCTCAAGATTTATATCGTATAGATTAGCAATTTCAAGAACACATACCAAAACATCAGTTAATTCTGATTTGATTTTTTCATTATCTAAAGTTTCTTCGTAAATTTCTTTTTGCATGATTTCATTAGCTAGTTCACCGACTTCTTCTGTAAGAGCAATAAAACTAGCTAATCTTGGGTGAGAAATATCTTTAAAAAGCCTATCTATAATTTGTTGAGCTTCTTTGATTTGCATGAGATTTTTTAAGAGTTAATTTCTGTTATTATTTATTCTACAACACTTATGTCTACAGAAGGACGTAAAGTTGAGCAAACAGCTAAAGCTTCGTGTACTGGATGATCAGCGAACTTTTCAAAAGGAGCATTTGTGCCTGCCTTAGTGTTGATGCATGGGATAGTCTGTTGCATCAAGTTGTAGTCAAATCTAGGCGCCCATTTACGAGATCCAAGTCTAGCTGTAGTTGAACAGTTATCAACCATATGAGCAACACCTTTGAAGTGCATATATGGATTTAGTGAATCTACAGCTTCAATGATAGACTCATTGACAATCTCAGAGTATGCATGACCTTTTTGAGCTAAAACATCAGATTGAGCCATTATACAAGCTATATATACCCCTGCTGTAATTGGATCAATAGGAGTTGTGTGCTGGTCACGTTCAGCTCTTACCTTTTCACCAACTTTCCATAGTTCAGTTTTGTCAATTTTTCCCATTGGTAGACGATCATGACGAGCACCAGCCATTACAACTGAGCGAATTTCATTACCGCTTTCAACATCTTCATAACACTCAATTAAGATATCAAATAGAGGAGTGTAAGCAGCATTGTAAGCATTTTCAAACTTTTGCTTGTCTTCAGCAGATTCTAAGCTTTCATACACTTTTTTCATTCCTTGCGTAGAGATAATCTTAGAAATAGGTCCAGTGATTGCTTCAGCAGTACGTCTGAAAGCTTCTTCTTTGTCCATACCATTATCAGTGAAGTAGCGATAAAGCACTTCGATGATGCCATGTACACCACCAAGTAAAACACCTCTTTCACCAAAGATATCAGAACGATATTCCATTTCCATAGTTGTTGGGAATACAAATGGTGCACCACAAGCTATAGCCCAAGCTAGAGCCTGTTCAGTTGCTCTACCGTTAACATCTTGATATACACCAATACTGCTATTGATACCAGCACCATTTACTGTCTTACCTTGCTCGTATAAGCGACGAACGGAAGGCCCCATACCCTTTGGACACATTGCAACGATATTTATATCATCTCTAACCTTGTAGTTAATGCTCTCAATAAAGCCAATTAAGAAACCATGAGAGAAACCTAGAGTTGCTCCAGGCTTAACAGCTGCAAAAATCTTATCGTAAAGTTTAGCTTGAGCGGCATCAGAGATTAGGATAATAGCCATATCTGACTCTTTAATAACATCAAACATTTCACCTAAAGTACCATTTTCTTTAGTGAAACCTACAGCTTCAGCTTGTTTTTCTGAGCTTGAACCAGCACGTAAGCCAACCTTAACCTTGATGTTCGTTCCCTCTAAAGAATCACGTAAATTCTGTGCTTGAGCTGGACCTTGAGATCCCCAACCGATTACACCAATCTGCTTAACTCCCTCAAATGCTTGAGGAAGCTTTTCAAATAGGTGGCGACCACCAGCAACGATAGTCTCATTTTGTCCACCTAAGTTATATTCTTTAACTTCAAAAATATTGCTTTGAATCTTCATTTTATTCTCCAGTATTAAGCTTTTTTATTATTAGTCTAACTACAAAGTTATACAAAGACTTGCTTGAAATAAAGTGAAAAATTTGCAACTATTTATTGCAGATAGTGCAACAAAATATAAATATGATTGACAAAAAAGAATTAAAGGCCTTTAAAATTTTGGCTGAAACTCTACATTTTGGTAAGGCAAGTGATAAGTGTTTCTTAACACCGTCAGCATTAACCCGCCTTATCCAACGTATTGAACAAGAAATGGAAGTGGTACTTTTTGAGAGAGATAATAGAAATATCAGACTAACAGATGCTGGTAAGATTTATTATCAATTTGCTAAAGATATGCTACAAAAATATGAAGATCTAAACTGTATATTACACCCTAAAAAAGGCCAAGTAGTAGGCGATATTAGGCTATCTTGTACCGTAACGGCATCATATGTGGTTTTACCAAATATCATTAAAAAGTTACATATCAATTATCCAGGCATAAAAATACAGCTAACTACAGGTTCAATAAAAAACTGTACTAGCCAGCTTGAAGAGGATGCAACAGATGTAATTATAGCTATTTTGTCAAAAGATATCCCTAGTAATCTTTGTGTTAAAGAAGTGTTGACTACAAAAATGGTAATGATCGCTCCTGCTGTAAAGAAAGTTAATAATTTAAAGCAAGCAATTGAAAATATACCTTTTATAAAGCCAGCCCACTATATTGGTGGTAGTAATTTAGATGAGTGGTTTAAAAAGCAAAATTTAAAACCTGAAATATATGGTGATGTGGATGGTAATGAGGCTATCTTGTCACTGGTATCATCAGGTATTGGAACTTCTATTGTGCCAGAGGTAATATTAAGACACAGTCATTTATCTAAATCTGTAAATATAATAAAAACTCAAGGTTTACCAAGTATATCTGTTGGAGTGGTAATGAGAAAAGAAGCTTTATCTTCGCCTGTTAAGAAGATGTTTTGGGAGCTTGTTGAAAGTTTGGGTGTCATTGAAATTTAAATTTCTTATGCGTTAAACAATTTTTTAACATCCTTTTGCTGTATCTATATATTCACTTGTTGATAGTTTATAATGTATATCTAAATTTTTTGATAAAAGTAGTTGTATTACATGAGTGAAATAATAATAAAAACTCCAGAAGAAATAGAGAAAATGAAAGTAGCTGGTAAATTAGCAGCAGAAGTTTTAGAAATGATAACTCCTTATGTAAAGGAAGGTGTGACAACAGCAGAGCTAGATCAAAGGTGTCATGATTATATAGTAACGGAGCAAGATGCTTATCCTGCACCATTGAATTATCATGGTTTTCCTAAATCTATCTGTACATCTATAAATCATGTAGTTTGCCATGGAATTCCTGCTGATAAGAAATTAAAAAATGGCGATATTTTAAACATAGATATTACTGTAAAAAAAGATGGCTATCATGGTGACACTAGTAAAATGTTTATGATTGGCGAACCTTCGGTTATGGCTAAAAAATTAGTTGAAGTTACTCATGAATGTTTGTGGAAAGGTATTGAGGTTGTTAAACCAGGCAATCATTTTGGCGATATAGGTGCCGTAATAGAAAAACATGCTAAAAAATTTGGCTACTCTATAGTTGACGCTTTTTGTGGTCATGGAATAGGTGCAAACTTTCATGAGCCACCACATGTAATGCATCATGGTAAAGCTGGCACGGGTGCTAAGTTTGAAGAGGGTATGATTTTTACAATTGAGCCAATGATAAATATTGGTAAAAGAGCCGTATCTGTGTTAAAAGATGGTTGGACAGCTGTAACAAAAGATAGATCTCTATCAGCTCAGTGGGAGCATACAATCTTAGTTACGAAGGATGGTTACGAAGTTCTAACATTAAGAGAAGAAGAGAAGAATTTTTAAAAAAGTTTTTCACCACCTACCCCCTTTACAAGTGGTATGGTGAATGCGCCTTACTTTTTGCATTGCACAAAAAGTAAGCAAAATGCTAGCACTTAGCTAAAAGCCAATGATGTCCTCAAAACTTGTCAATTGTAAATTGATTCAAACAATTGAAGCCGTTGATACATTGACTTAATAACCGCTTGCTGCGATGTGCATGTAAATAAATGAGATTTCAATATAAGTTAAGATTGTGTAGGTTGTATTTAAAATGACAAAACAAGTAACTCAAAAACTCGTAAATCAGAAATGTGAACTTTTACGTTCGCAGAATGAAGAAATCACAGTCAATAAAGTTAGAAAACTTATTGGAGAGGGTGTTTCTATTATTGATTTGGTTGAGAAGGTTACTTTATACAAAGACAATAGAAAGCAAGCTATTGCAACTGGAGATTGTGAGCAGGAACTAACAATAAATACAGTTGCTAAAGATGAGTTACTAGAAGCTATTAAATCCACACTCAAAGAGTCAGATATTAAAGAAGATAAGCTCGCTTATGCTTTACGTAGCAATATAAAGCAGTATATTGATAAAGAAATATCTAAAAGCATAAATAAAATAAAGCAAAAACAAGTAGAGCTATCTAATAAAAATGATAGTTTAGAAATAGCAAATCTTACTTTAGATAGACGTTATAAAGAGTTGCTAGAGAAATACAATGAATTAAAAGAAGAGTCATATAGTTTGAAACAGAGCTACAACTCTAAGTCTATAAAATATATGGAGAAAGAAGCTAGTGAGAAGATGATGCTAGCTTGGGAAGACTTTAAAAGAGTTAAGGAGCAGTTATCAAGTCTTGGTGCGTATGCTAAAGTAGCTGTCTATGACAAAAGGGGAATGATTGTTATAAAATTCCCTGCTACAGATTTTCTCACACAGGAATGTCGAGCTGGTGTTAGTAGATATTTAAAAGCAAAAACTGTCTTTGACTATAGTATTCAGGCTTGGGTTCTTTCTGGATTTAAAGATATACTTAAAACATTGGATTTTTTACAAAGAAATAAGTTCGTGTTCTCAAAAGAGCTAGAAACAATAGCTTATCTGAGAAGACAAAAAAGCTAAGAAACTATTTCTTTGTATACCAATATCTACTTATCTAGTATAGAACGTCTTGTTGATATATAATTTATCGATAAATATTTATATTTTTCTGTAAAAATGGATTTATTCTCAAGCTTAGAAAGTACTCAGTCTGTAGGAGAGTTTTCTGAACAAGCATATTTAAATTACTCGATGTATGTAATATTAGATCGAGCACTACCACATATTTCTGATGGGCTTAAGCCTGTACAAAGACGCATTATTTACGCGATGAGTGAAATTGGATTAAGCCATTTGTCAAAATATAAGAAATCTGCTCGTACTGTTGGTGATGTACTAGGTAAGTATCATCCACATGGAGATAGTGCTTGTTATGAAGCAATGGTGTTGATGGCGCAGAATTTCTCATATCGCTATCCATTTATTGATGGGCAAGGTAACTGGGGCTCAATTGATGATCCAAAATCATTCGCAGCTATGCGTTATACTGAGTCACGTTTATCTAAGTATGCAGTATTATTGTTAGATGAGTTGAAAAAAGGTACTGTTGATTGGGTCAAAAACTTTGATGGTACAATGGATGAACCAAAACTTTTACCAGCACAAGTACCAAATATCCTCCTAAATGGAGCAATGGGAATTGCGGTGGGGATGTCAACATATATACCTCCTCATAATATTACAGAAGTGATTAATGCTTGCTTACATTTATTGTCTAATCCCAGAGCTAGTATTGAAGAAGTATTAGAAATAATTGAGGCTCCTGATTATCCAGGTGGAGCTAATATTATCAGTAGCAAAGAAGAGATCGCTGAAGTATACAAGTCTGGTAATGGCTCTATACGTCAGCAAGCTGTATATGAGTATGATAGTCATGGTAATGTGATAATTACTCGATTACCTCATCAAGTTTCAAGTGCTTCGGTAATGGAGCAAATTGCTAATCAGCTTAAGCAACAAAAGATCACATGGATTAAAAATATCCAAGATGAATCAGATGATAAAGAGCCTGTCAAAATAGTTCTATATTCAGCGTCGACAAAGAAGAATATCCAAAAAATAATGGGGCATCTATTAGCGACTACTGATCTTGAAAAAAGTTTCCGTGTGAATATGAATATGATTGGTCTGGATAATAGACCTCAGGTTAAAAATCTCTTAGATATACTTAATGAATGGTTAGAATATCGTAAGCGTACATTACGCAGAAGATTACAAACTAGTTTGGATAAGGTTTTAGATAGGCTGCATATCTTAGAAGGTTTGTTAATAGCTTTTTTAAATATTGATGAAGTTATTGATATTATCAGAAATTATGATGATCCAAGTTTAGAACTCCAGAGTAGATTTGCACTTTCTGAAATTCAGGCTGAAGCAATTTTGAATATTAGACTACGTAAATTAGCGAAAATTGAAGAAATTGAAATTAAAAAAGAGCAAAAAGAGTTACAAAAAGAGAAAGAGTTACTTGAAGGGTATCTAAACAGTGAAGTTAAGTTTAGAAACCTAATGAAAAAAGAACTAAAACAAATTCTTGCTGACTTTGGTGATAGTAGACGCTCTAAAATAATTCAAGCTGATAAAGCACAAGCTCTAGAAGAGAAAGATCTTATGCCTAGTGAGAGAGTAACGGTTATCTTATCAAAAGCTGGCTGGGTAAGATGTGCTAAAGGTGATAATATTGATCCTAAAGGTCTAAGCTATAAGCCTGAAGATAAGCCATACCTATCTACTTCAGGTAACAGTAATATTAGGCTAATTTTCTTTACTAAACTTGGCAAAGCATATTCGATGTATGTTGATAAATTTCCATCAGCTAGAGGGTATGGCGAGCATATAACCACATATATTCCTTTAGATAGAGAAGATGAAATTATCAGTATGGAGTTTGTTAATGCTTCTACGCATTTCTTAATTGTTAGTACTAGCGGAAAAGGCTTCGTGATACCAGCTGAAGATCTGATAGCAAATAAAGTTACAGGTAAGAATATATTTGATGCTGATGATGTCTTTAAGTTTATACCGTATGATAAAGGTTTGAAAATGCTTGCAGTTAGTTCACAAGGCAGAACTATTATTCGTGATTTTGAAAGTTTTGCAGTGCTTAAAAAAGGTAAAGGTAAAGCTATAATTAAACTAGATAAAAAAGATAAACTTAAATTTATAGAATTATTCAAACCAGAGCAAGAGCTTACTCTTAGTGCAGGCAAGAGGTTTATTCGTATTGATAATAAAAACTTTGAAACATACTATACAGATAAGCCATCAGGTGGAGGTGTATTATTACCTCAAGGATTTAGAAAGATAACAAAAATAGATATAGAGAGTGTAGAATGAAAAAAATAGCGATATTAGGGGCTATGGAGATAGAAATCCAGCCGATATTACAAAAATTAGAAAAATATGAAACTGTAGAATATGCAAATAATAAATATTATGTTGCTAACTATAATGGTATAGAGCTTGTTGTAGCTTATAGCAAGATTGGTAAAGTTTTCTCAAGTCTAACAGCAACGATAATGATAGAGCATTTTGGCGTGGATGCATTGCTATTTACAGGAGTAGCTGGTGGGCTTCAAGATTTGCAAGTAGGTGATATGATTGCTGCAACTGCTACAGTTCAACATGATGTTGATATTACAGCTTTTGGCTATCCTTATGGTAAGATTCCTATTTCTGAAGTTGAGATTGCTACTTCAGCACGGATACTAGAACAAGCTAAAGTAATCGCAAAAGAGCTTAATTTAAATTTACATACTGGAGTAATCGCTACTGGAGATCAGTTTGTCCATTCTGCTGAAAGAAAAGATTTCGTGGTAAAAGAGTTTGATGCGAAAGCTATAGAGATGGAAGGAGCTAGTGTTAACCTTATTTGTAATGAGATGAATGTTCCTAGTCTTATATTAAGAAGTATATCAGATACGGCTGATGGCGATGCTCCTGATAATTTTGATGAGTTTGCAAAAATGGCAGCAAACCGATCAGCAGAGTTTGTAATGAAATTGGTTGATAAAATAAGATAGTAATATGGTTTTTAAGTTAGGGGAAAAACTTTTAATATTGTTGCTAGTATTAGTATCGACCTATAGTTATAGCTTGACAGATAAGCAAATTAAAAATGTTCAACAGGCTATAGATCAGCTACAGCAAAGAAACTATCAAGATTATTTGATAGCTAAAAGTGAAAGTAAAATCTCTGATAAAAAAACAAAAACTTACTTAAAGTACAAAGAGATATCTCTACATCCTGATAAATTCTCTCAACAGCAAATCCAAGATTTTTTTAAAACCCATAAAGATGAGTATTGGGCATCTGAGTTATGTGATGATTTAGCAATATACTATGCTAAAACTAAAAATTGGAAGATGTTTGAGAAATACTATGATGGCGATTTGCAAACCGTAGGACAGTGTTGGGTTGCAGATAATCAGAATAAAATAAATAAAAAGAAAGCAATAAAGCAGTTTGCAAAATATTGGCAAAAAAATAAGTTTAATGCTCCTGAGTGTGTTGGACTAGATAAAGATGTAAAAAAATACACTAAAAAAGAAAAGCAATGTATATTAGATAAAGCATATAACCTCGCGTTGAGTAATGATTTTGGCGATTCTTCTAAACTTTTATCAAAGTATGTAAAACAAGATCAAGAGTATGCTGAGTATATAAATCAATGGAAATATGTTAACTATAATCTTAGTGTTAGTACGTTAGATAAATTCATAAGAAAATATCATAAGTATCCAAAGTTTACAGAAGTGATTTTAGATATTGCTAGTGATAATGTAAAAACTGATGCTTTGAAATATGCTAAGGTTTGGCAAAAAATAAAGTATAGAAAGTTTCTGAGCTATAAAATACAACAACAAATAGATGAGAAAATAGCAATTGCTCTTGCACAAAAGCATGATAGTAATGCGAAACAATGGCTATTAAAAATTGATAAAAAGCATATCTCTAAAATTGCAGAGCACTGGATCTTAAGAATTGACTTGTATAATTCTAACTACAGTGGTTATGTTGAAGATTATCTTGGTAGTTCGAAACAAGTACAACAAGGAGTAATATGGAAGTATTGGTTAGCTTATAGTTATCAAAAACTTGGTATGCTCAAAAAAGCTAGACCAATATATACTGAATTAGCTAAGGCTCCTTATAACTACTATGCATACCTATCAGCTGATGCTATGGGATTAGGTTATAACTACGGTGATAATACCTATAATGGTATATCCTATTCTGAAATCCAGAAATTTGAATTAGATCCAGATGTTAAACATGCTATTGAACTTCACAAACTAGGCCAGTTTAAAGACTCCGTAAAGCTTTGGAAGTGGGTGATTCGGAACAAGTTCTCGAGTGGACATAGAGATGAAATTCCTCTTTTGGCACAACTAGCTTGGCTTTATGAAATGTACTATCAAGCAATATTTAGTATGCGTATGATGGGTATTGATAGTCATGTACACTTATTATATCCAGATGCATTTGATGATATTGTACAAGAGCAATCAACTAAATATGATTTAACTCAATCGTTAATTTATTCAATAATGAGAAAGGAGTCATTATTTGAAATTGAAGCAAAGTCATATATTGGTGCAAAAGGCTTGATGCAAGTCACGATACCTACAGTTAATTTTATATCTAATAAGTATAAATTAGGATATAACATCAGTAACTCATCTGATGAAGTATTTGATCCTTATATAAATATTAAAATTGGCTCAGCGAATTTAGATTTTTTAGATAGTTTATTTAAGAACAATTTAGTTCTAGCTATTGCTGCTTATAATGCTGGACCTGGTAATGTGAATAAGTGGCTCACAAATAAACAAGTGCCTGTAAAACAATGGATTGAGAATATACCATTTGGAGAAACTCGCCACTATGTGAGAAAAGTATTAGTTAATATGGTTGTTTATAATAATGTTATTTTGAAGGATAGTAAAAAGATAAAGTTGAGCAATCTACTAAATACAGAAGTATCTAATAAATATAATTTTAAAAACTGATTTCGTATAGTAGTGTTGGGCTTTTATCATTAATAATGTTAGTATTTCTATCTAAATGATTCCTTATATTATTAAATTTCAATGAAAAAAGTTATTATAGGTAGTTTAGCACTTTTGTCTATCAGTGCCGGCTATACTCTTACAAGCCAACAAGAAAAATATTCTCAGCAAGCAATTAAAGCTTTAGATAAAAAAGATTATAAATCTTATTATTACTTAAAATCAAAACTGAAAGAAACAAGTATATATCCATACCTTCAATACAAAGAAATAATCGCAGATCCAGCTATTTTTGAGCCGGCGACAATTGATGATTATTTAAGAACACATCAAGATAGCTATTGGAGTAATCAAATCAAAGAAGATCTTGCTAGTTATTATGCTAATAAAAAAGATTGGCAAGACTTTAAAAAGTATTACGCCGGTGGTTTAGGGGTATCAGGGAAGTGTTGGTCAATGCAGGCTGAATATGAGTCAGGCAATAAGTCTAAAGCTATAGATGAGTACGGACAGCTTTGGCAAAATCGTGTCTATATGCCATCAGCGTGTAATGATATGCAAAAGTATTGGGATAATTCTGAAGATAAATCAAGAGACTATTTAACTACAAAGGCATATACTCTAGCTTTTGCTAATAAGTTTGATGATAGTTTATGGCTACTAAATACTTATGTTAAAGACAATAAAGATTATGTGAACTATATATCAGCATGGCGAAATACGATAAAAAAACCTAATAATCTAGACGATTTTATAAGTAAATTTCACAATTATAGAAATTTTGACAAAATATTCGTTGATATATCGAAAGATTTGGTTAGAAAAAATCCTGAGAAATATGCAAGAATATGGGATAGTTTAAGAAATAAAAGATATCTTAGTAATCAGACCAAGCAGCAGTGTATTTCAGCTATAGCAGTTAGTTTTGCTAGGTCACAATCACCTCAAGCTAAACATTGGCTAGCGAGGGTTGATAAAAAATATCTTGATACCACTGCATGGGAATGGTTATTGAGAGTTGATTTATATAATCAAAATTTCAAAGATTATATAAAAACATATAATCAATTACCTAAGAAATCTCAGCAAGATGAGGCGTGGAGATATTGGTTAGCATATAGTTACGAACAAACAGGACAAAAAGCAAAAGCTAATGAAGTGTTTGAAAATTTAACTAAGACCCCTCTGGATTACTATTCATTCCTAGCATCTGACAAGCTTGATAAGCCATATAACTTTGGTAATGATAATGCTGATAAATTAGGTAGTCGTGAAGCCAAGAAGCTTGAATTAGAAGAAGCTATTCAACAATCGATAGATTTATATCAGATTGAGCAATTTAAGGATTCTACAAGCCTTTGGAAATGGACAATACGTAATAAACTTAAGAATAAAGATATTACACAGATCAAAGAGCTAGCTAGATTAGCAGAAGATAATAAAATGTACTATGCTGCAATATTTAATATGGCTGTAATTGGTAAATACAATAATATTGATATGTTGTTCCCAAAAGCATTTTTGGCTACAGTTGAGAAGAATGCTAAAAAATTTGGCATAGATCAAGATCTTGTATTATCAATAATGCGTAAAGAGTCATTATTTGATGTTGAAGCCGGATCATGGGCAGGAGCAAAGGGGCTAATGCAAGTAACAGAGCCTACAGCCAAATTTATTGCAAAGAAATATAAATTACCTCTTGTTGGTAATAAATCCGAAGGCATGGCTAGCCAGATATTTATACCGGAGAATAATATTAAGCTTGGTACAGCTAATTTATATTTCTTGGAAAAGCTCTTTGATAAAAATCCTGTATTGGGAATAGCTGCTTATAATGCTGGTCCAGGAAATGTTGCTAAATGGCTAAACAGTAAAGAGGTTCCAGCAACCATTTGGATAGAGAATATTCCATTTGGTGAAACTCGTCATTATGTTAGAAAGGTTCTAATGTATATGATTGTATATAATAATTTTGTATTTAAAGACAAAAAGAATCATATTAGTAACTTCTTGGACTATAAAATATCTGATAAACAGAGCTTTAGAAAATAAACTCTTAAAAATCTAAATAGTATATTATAATCAATGGTAAAGACTGTTGATTTAATCTTTCATTAAACTTCTCTGTACACGATAATTTTTTCATATTTTAAGTTCCTTAGTAGTTTTATTGAATATTTTGAGACACAAGGAGAAATCATTGCTATAAAATCCAATTTTTTGAATAGCATTTACAATCATGTCTAG
>NZ_VXKO01000037.1:0-11708 GCF_008711475.1 Francisella sp. SYW-2
TAAATCTGGAGCTAATGAAGCAGCTTTACTCACTATCAATATCTTCTTATTCTTGCTAGGTATTTGGTATACTCATGGTATAGAGATTAGACAAAATAAGTATTTGAATAATCTCATAGGGGTATGGTATCTAAACGTGTAAAATTCGGTCACATCGTAAGTTTTAAGTGCCTCAAAGCTATATATCACAATGCTTTTCAAGCATTGTCTTTAAAATCAATTTTTTATGCTCCATAATATGACAACATTTTATTCAGTCTTCTTCGTGCATTGCTAAATTTAACTTCTGATGAATCAAACTTTTTTGGATCATATTTTTCACCAAACCATTCAAACATATTATCGTATTCCTCATGGTTTTCATCAGACATTATCTTAACAAAATCTTCATAGCCCCAGTATCCGCCAACATCTTCTGGTGGACATGCATTTTTACCATCTAGGCAAATTGGATACTTCATTCCACTAACCTTTTCTTTTTGTCCTTCGAATTCTATAATATGTTCCCAACTATCACCAAAATCATATTCGTATAAACATTTTGAATTATTTTTTGTAAAGTAGTCTCTAACCTTAATATCCCAGCCAGCCTCTGTTGCTAGCATATCATCAAATTCAGGATCTGGAATTCCTATTCTAATACTTTCATTTGTATTAGGTTTTTTAATAGTAAATTGATGTAAGTGACAATCAAACCAGCCCATAGAGTCTTGTATAGCAACATGTAAATCCCAAAATGTAGCCAAATCAGATATTTGGATCCTTCTCCAAATAGTTGGTTTAATGCAGTCTAATGATATCTTAAACTGATATACAGGTCGTGTAGCCATTCTTAACTCCTTTTAGCACTATTAATATTTCTATAGTAAACAGATTTGCTTATATTCATCATTTCGCATATCTGTTTTACTGAAAACTCACCTGAATTCTTAAGCCTCATAAGTTTATCAATACCTTTTGTTACGGGACACGATTACTGACCCATAGCGGAGACAACATTAGTAAATATGATTAGAAAAGGTCAGCATATTAATGCTGGTAAGATGACTATATGGGATCAGTTTTATGCTATAGCTGCATAATTGTATCTAGAGAACTGTGATTCTAGGAAAATTGTAACTACTCTAACAGTTTGCGACAGAACCTTCTAAAGAGCAGCTAAAGATAATTAGACATTGGGTTAGAGAGAGTTTGAAGTAGACTTATCTAGGACAGCCCCAATTTTTACATGCTAGAGATTTTAGTAATCAAAAAATGGAAGCTATGATTGGAGCTAGAATCTTAAATAAGATGACTTCTCTAGGCGTGCCCATTAGCTATCGATACGCCTGAAAACCGTATTATGAAAAGAAAATTTAGTGTTAAAATTATCTAGACTCTACTTTTTTTACAAACTAGATATATTTTGTTACATATAGAGTTTTTTTTATTTACAATATTCTACTACATTTATTTTAATTTTTTTTAAGTTATCAACCAAAAGAAATGAAATGGCTAATGATATAGATAAAAGTTTAATTGGTGATGTATTAAATGCACTACCTATGGATCAAATGATTGCGGGTCCATTAAATGCAATGGTGAGTGCACAGATTAATGCCTCTAAATCTTACGTTGATTTTTTAACAAGCGTATGTATTAAAGATGGTAAGGCTGAAGCTGTAGAGTTTAGTTATGAAGAAACTCTTGTTGATGAATCAGGATCACCTGTTCTTAATGATAAGAATGAGCCTCAAGTGCTAACTAAACATATTAAAGTACCTCTTTTAGCAATTGTATCCCATCCTAATATTACAATTGAAGAAGGTACAATTGACTTTGAAATGGAAGTATCCCAATCAGCTAGTCAAAGTAGCTCAACAGAGGCTGAAGCTTCATTAGAGGGAGGCATAAATTGGGGTGTGTTTAGTGTTTCTGTAAAAGGTAGAGTATCTCATAAGTCAGAGCAGACTCGTAGTACTGATACAAGAGCTAAATATTCGATTCATACAAAATTTGCACGCCAAGGGCCGCCTGAAGCGATGATGAGAGTTATTGATTATATAACAAATGCTAATAGTAAACCGATTAACAATATAGGTAATAGCAATAATGATTAATTCTATAATATTGGAAAAGAATAATGTCTTTATGCCTAAGATTAGGACTATTAAAAAAGGACAGTATATATTACTAAATAAAAGCAAAAAAAAAGAATACCTATTGAATTTTGAGGAAAAAGAGAATTGTGCTTTAATTATTCTAAAGAACAATGATAAAGTCCTTTTTGAGTATTTAACCCCTAATGAATCTAGTGAAGTATACCAGATTATAGATGATACAAAATCACCTATAAAAGGAATATTTATTTCTTCCATAAACTATGGCTATGGAAATATTTTTGAAAAAATAAAAAAATCATTCTTTAATGAATCTAGTTACTTAAAATATATACATTCTAAAAATTTCATAGATGCAATTGAATTTGATAATAATGGGAATATAACTAACCTTAATTCAGGAATTAAATTTTTGCTTGAAGAACAAGATTGTAAGCTATTAGCAAATGAATGGAATAATGGGTCTTATTAAATATTTGGGACAAAATCATGTATTTTAGTTCACAAAAGTATTTGTGCGAAACATCTTGACTAATAGAAGAAGTGTGGTAATGTCGCAAATATTCAAATTAGGTTTGATTTTTCTAAAATTGCTATCTTCTAGATACAGTTATCCAGCTATGCTATGAAACTGATCCCAAACAGTCATATTGGACCATAGGGAGCGAATGAACATAAAATTACGGTCGACCATATTATAATTAAATTAGTTGTAGTAGCTCAAACTTAATCTGACATTTTAGTTATACTAAGATGTTAAATTAAGGAAATTAAAGATGAATGCTACAGACAAAATAATAAAGTCAAAACTGGGATTATTAGAGTTAGCTAAACAGCTAGGCCTTTACCTCCGGAACTTGCGCTCTGACGCCAAATTGAATTTTAGACAGGAAATTTGCTGATGACTTCATTATATTTTTCCTGCGCTTCAGTAATGCTAAGCTTAGAATATATCTCTAAAGAATCTCTCTTTTCATGACCTGAGTATGGCTGAATAAGAGCATCATCTATATTTTGCTTTTTAAGCCAAGTAAATAAGAAATGTCTTAGCCTATGAGGTGATATTGATCTCTCAATACCTGCTTCTTTAGTATACCTGGCTAAAATCTTTCTCACACCTCTATCAGTATAATTTCTTCTAAATCCAGATTCATATAGATATTCTCTATTTTCTTTTTTGGATTGTCGTACATGTATAGCTAAAGCTTCTTTAAAATTTGTAGGAAATGGCACAACCCTATCTTTATTACCTTTACCATTATTTATCTTAATCTGGCACTCAGTAAGATTTACATCATTGAGCGTTATATTTATAAGCTCACTTACTCTAATACCAGTATATAAAAGTGTTTTTACAATAAGTACATATTTAATATCTTCAGAGCTCCATACTGCTTTATAGAACTTTCTAATCTCATCTTCTGTAGGTACATACGGAAGCTTTTTAGTTGTCGTAGTTACAGGAACATTTAGTTCTTGTCTAACAAACCTAAATACGTCTCTTATGTAATCATAATTAGGATTTTGAGGCTTAATGATTTTACTTATTTTTTTTGCCATCTTTTTAGCTGATATATTATCCATATTATGCAGCCTCCTGATAGTCTAAGTCAGGTAGACGTTCATTCATGTCCAATGGAAACAAACCATACGGGTTTACATGTTCATATATTAAAGGAGTAATGGCTCTTTTATCCTCTTTAGTAAGCTTATCCATTAGGTTATTTTCTTTTATAATTTGCTGAATCATTAAGGTATTAATATATACCATGTTTAACTGAAGCAAATGTAATGAAAGTACTGATATTTCTTGATTTTTTTGTCTATTTGAAGATATTTCTCCTGAACGACCATAAAAGATAAATTTACTAACACCATTCCAAAGCTCTACAACATTAAGCCCTTCATGGATCTCTTGTCTAATCTTTTCATCCATTAGATATTTGCATATAAAAATGGTTTTAATTACTTTACCTAACTGGGATAGAGCTAAATATGTAGGATGTTTTAAATTATTACGATTGAACCTTCTAAGGATAGCTTCTGGATCAGCATAATTTTCTTTCATGGCTATTGTATACTTAACCATCTCACTATATTGCTCTTTAATAAGATCCCAGTTTATAGTATCGGTCATTATATCTTGAATATTAGAATATTTATTATAATCAGCAATTTCACATCTCGAGAGTTTTTGTTTACTTAGATTTGCTAGTCTAGGCATTAGATTAAATCCCAATAGATGTGAGAATGCAAAACCTACCTCACTTTGACCATGAGTATCTACATAGTTTTTTTCAACAGACATCTCTGTACAGTGCCTAAGAACTCCTTCAATCATTGAAGATACTTCAGAATTAGAAACACTTTTAAGTTGAGAGTTAATACAACAAGCATTTTTCTCAACATGCCAATAAATCATAACGCCTCTACCACCGTAACGATTATGATATTCGGAGATTAGATTTTGAAAATAAGCGGTAAACTGAGTTGAATCACCAGCCACTGCTACAGGCATTTCTCCCCACAATGTTTTCGATCTTTGATTTAATAAAGCATTTGCTACAATACAAATGGCATCTTTTATATTATCTTTAGATACAAAGTAATCTTTAATATGTTCTAATTGCTTATAATTAATATGTGGACTTCCTGCTCTTACATGCTTTAAACCAACATTAGTACCAAAGCCGTATATAACAAGTAATATACGCTCTGCTATTTGTGTTGGTTGTAAGTATACTTTAGAACCATAAGATATAAACGATTTTGTGAATTTAGTCCTAAAACTAGCTTCTTTAAACTGATCAATTAAGTTTGTGGCAAGCCACTTATCTTGGAGTAGTTTTTTTATATAAGTTATATTTTGAGATTCTTTTTGGGGCTCTAACGGAGATAAAACTATACGATTATCATCTATTCTAACTTTTCTATTATATTTGATATTATTATTTAATTCCTCTAATGTTTTACTAAGATTTTCTTTTAGTTGCTTTATAAACTCTTCAGGATCAAAAGGTAGTGATAAATTATCATAATTTTCAGGATTACTAGCATCAAAGTCTTTTGGTAAATCATAGTCTGGATTACGGTGTAAGAAAGATCCTTCAACCCATATTTCTCTACATCTAATACGATCAGCTAATTTCTTTAAAACATATACTTCGTAACATATTCTTTTTATATTTCCATTATTATCAATGATACGAGCTTGACATTTTTTAGGTAAGAAATTAATAGGTACTTCTATATCTTTGGGAAAGTAAGCTTTAGAACTATTGAAATACTTTTTTATAAGTTCAACTGCTTCTATAATCGGTTGGTGATTAGTATTATTTGACTTTAATATAATGCTACTTAATAAAGGCTGTATCATTCTACGATAGTAGCGTGCATAAGAGCTACGAATTTGTTCATGTAAAATATTCTGATATTTTGGACCTTTTTTCTTATACTCTAGAATGATACTATTTAGCTTATTTTCTCCGACTATAGGAAATATTTTATTTCTAATAGTGTCATCAGGATTATCTAAGCATGCTTCGGCAATATTAAATAATATAGTATCTTTACCGTATACTTTCTTGATTTGGCTTATTAGTTTTTTAACCATCCTTCTTTCGGAGCGATGGATTATATTTTTTGAAATCTTACTAAACATATCAATTATACGATCAATAATTTGTTGTCTTCGTATGTATGTATAAATAGCTAAATGAGCTATCCTTTGCTTATCTTTCATTACTTTTAAATCACTAGGACTAAATCGAGTAAATGATTCAGCATATTTCTCTAAGCGCTTGCGAGGAAGGTTCACTATAGAGGAAACTTTGATGTTTACCTTATTGGTAAGATTTAATATTTCAATAAGAGTTAATATAGATTCTAAAGAAGGATTTGTAATGTCTTTATTAATCCATCCAAGATATGTTAAATCATATTTATAAGTCAGGAGTAATCCGTTAAAGTTGGCTTTTTGTTCATCACTAAGTTCATTATTAATATTTTCAAAAAGTGATTTTTCATAATCATTGATAGCATCCTTAATAACTCTTTGTAGAATTTTATCTTTAAAACTATCAATCTTTTTATCTTTTAAATATTCTTTAGCAATAGCTTGTAATTCAGAGTTATTGAGCTCTTTTATTGGTAATACAAACTTAGAAAGAAATTTGGCTAGTTCATCATAGTGTGATTTTTTTGAATATGAGCTTTTAAAAAAAGATCTAATTGTGGAGCAAAAATTGTCTATAGTTTTAGATGGTAGATCTTCAGGAATTTTATAACATTCAATAAATTGCGATATTTCTCTAAATTTTGGGTATTGCTGAATTTCAGTAATATTTATTATAAGTTCATTACTAGTTTTATAATGATAGAGTATTACCCCAAAAGCTAATCTATTTTTATGATGACGCTTTTTAATTAATTCAATTTCTTGTTGTGTAAATAATTCAGACATTCTCAGTTCCTACAATAACCAGAGTCGGAACCCAAACTATAGAATTCCATTAAAATAATGATTGAAATGTACTATAAATACATGATAATATCAACCACATAAGTAAAATAGGAACTCCAAGTTTCTTAAAAGGAATAATATGCCAACCATTAGTAGATTCTTCGGTATAATTATCAGTATGTATTGGGACGAGCATAATCCTCCTCACTTTCATGTAAGATTTGGCGAATATAAATGCTCAGTTAGCATTACGAATATATCAGTAATAGTCGGAGAACTTCCAAAGAAACAAGAGAGGCTGGTTTTAGCTTGGGCTGAGATTCATCAAGAAGAATTGCTACAAAATTGGGAACTATGTCAGAAAGATAAACAACCTATGCAAATAGAACCATTAAGATAGAAGGAGTAAGATATGTGGAAGGATCCTATTAATGTGCAAGTTACTTCTAAAAACACATTAGAGGTTTTATTCGAAGATGGGCTTAAAGGTCAGATAATCTTTTACCCTTCTCGATTTAGAGGAGTTTTTAAGTCTTTGGAAGATGAAAATGAGTTCAAAAGAGTTTTTATTGATAGAGAAATTGGTACTGTAACATGGGAAAATGGTTTAGACCTAGCCCCTGATGTAATGTATGAGCAGATCAGCAAAAAAGGTCAATGGGTTTTAGAATAAAATTCAATTTGGCGTTAGAGCGCAAGTTCCGGAGGTAAAGGCCATTTAGTATAATTATTGTAAAAATGATATCTTGGATTAAAAGTATAATAATACTTGGTTAGAGTCAAAGCACGATGTTTATGGTAAGTTAAATATATTAAAAACAAAAAATAGTAGTTTGGTAATTAACTCAAAAAAATTATCAATCGGGTTATAAACTAATAAAGTTAGATAATAAGGTTACCATGATTAAATTTATGAAATCATCAATAATGCTAAAAGCCTTGATTTACAAGGGATTGTGGAATCTCTAATTAATGATTTAAAAATCGGTCGTCCCTCTGTGAGCTAGACATAGCAATGGTTACAGCTATGGTCGCAGAAAATCTGTACCTTCCTGAATAGAACCCCTAAATGTTGATTCTAGTTCTTTGGAATATTTGGTAGCCCAACGATTGATTGTGCTATGATATACCTTAATTCCTCTCTCTTTCATAAGCTCTTCTACATGTCTGTAACTTAATGGATATGATAAATACCAGCGTAGGGCTTGGAGATTTAATAATCTCGAATAATGTCTGCCTGTGAAATCTAACATCTATAAGATGAACATGGATTTGTGATAAAGTTATAAACTAATTATAGGCAATTTCAATTTGAAACATTATCTCTTTTACGCCTTATGCATGAATTTAAGCAAAGTCTACAACGTGTGTGTTTTCGTTGAGTTTATATTTTATAACAAATAAATACAAACATTTACATATTTAATAATTTTTATTTAAGAAAAACTTTTATATTTTATATTGCTAAGTAAGTCAACTAGTCAAACTAAAGGAGAATGAAATGGCTAATGATATAGATAAAAGTTTAATTGGTGATGTATTAAATGCACTACCTATGGATCAAATGATTGCGGGTCCATTAAATGCAATGGTGAGTGCACAGATTAATGCCTCTAAATCTTACGTTGATTTTTTAACAAGCGTATGTATTAAAGATGGTAAGGCTGAAGCTGTAGAGTTTAGTTATGAAGAAACTCTTGTTGATGAATCAGGATCACCTGTTCTTAATGATAAGAATGAACCTCAAGTGCTAACTAAACATATTAAAGTGCCTCTTTTAGCAGTTGTATCCCATCCTAATATTACAATTGAAGAAGGTACAATTGACTTTGAAATGGAAGTATCCCAATCAGCTAGTCAAAGTAGCTCAACAGAGGCTGAAGCTTCATTAGAGGGAGGCATAAATTGGGGTGTGTTTAGTGTTTCTGTAAAAGGTAGAGTATCTCATAAGTCAGAGCAGACTCGTAGTACTGATACAAGAGCTAAATATTCTTTCCACACAAGAGCTGCACGTCAAGGGCCGCCTGAAGCGATGATGAGAGTTATTGAATTTATTACTAATGGTCAAACGAAGCCTGTAACTGGTGGGAATGCTTCTTCACAACCTAAGCAAGACGATAAGAAACCAGACGATAAGAAACCAGACGATAAGAAACCAGACGATAAGAAACCAGACGATAAGAAATAACTTTTTTGAGGATTTATAATATGTTTGATAGTGTTTTTATTATTTATGATGGAAATAAACAAGGGCAGACATATTATCTCGATAAGATGCTCGGAATTGAAGATAAAATAATTTCTTTTTTAGTAAAAAACTCTAATAATGAGTTATTTGTTTTAAATATTCCGAATTTTATCAAAGATCCTCAAAGCAATATTAATTTATCGTCTGATTCTTTATCTGGATGGCTGTATACCAATAACTATTTTATTACTTCTGAAGAAATGAAAAGTTTTTTAACCGAAGAACAAAAGGTTTTTAAGAAAATAGAGCCTATGATTGAATATTGCCATTCTGCTTATATTATTCCAATAGAGTTGGATAAAGTAAGTTTTGCTCAGGAAGTCAATCGATATAAAGAAAAAGAACCTATTAAAATAATAAAACTAATATTCAATAAAATTAAAAATTTATTTAAAAAAATGAGAGTATAGCATTATGTTGAGAGACATCAATATAGGCCCAGTGCGCAGACACGAATACTGCCCCACTGGCTACAAAAAAATTAAACCATTAATTTAAAGATTTATCAGGGGTATGGTAACTAAACGTGTAAAATTCGGTCACATCGTAAGTTTTAAGTGCCTCAAAGCTATATATCATAATGCTTTTCAAGCATTGTCTTTAAAATCAATTTTTTATGCTCCATAATATGACAACATTTTATTCGGTTCTGTCGCAAACTGTTAGCTGTGTAAATTTATAGTATAATCCTATCACAAACATTTCCTTAATTTTTAGATGTTATATTTCACAGGCAGACATTTTGGAAAACTATTAATACTGCAAGCCATCCGTTGGTATTTATCTTATCCGTTGAGCTATAGGCATGTAGAAGAATTAATGAAAGAGCGAGGAGTAAATGTAGATCATAGCACCATCAACCGTTGGGTTGCTAGATATGCTAAAGAGCTTGAGGCTTCCTTCAGTAAATCATTTCGTAAATCTTGAAGTTATATTAGTTGGAAAATGGATGAAACATACATCAAATATAAAGGAGAGTGGGTATACTTGTATAGAGCAATAGATAAACATGGAGACACTCTAGAGTTTATGCTATCAGCTAAAAGAGATGAAAAAGCAGCTCGTAAATTCTTTAAGAAAACTATAGGTAAGCATGGCTTACCAGAGAAAGTGAATATAGATAAGTCTGGAGCTAATGAGGCTGCATTACTAACTATCAATATATTCCTATTTTTACTTGGTATTTGGTATACCAATGGTATAGAGATTAGACAAAATAAATATTTAAACAATCTCATAGAACAAAACTATAGAAATATAAAAAAATTAACTCGACCCATGTTAGCATTTAAGTCATGGGACTCTATGGAATCTACTATAGCTGGATATGAGTTAGTAAATATGATCAAAAAAGGTCAGCACATTAACGCTGGTAATATGACTGTATGGGATCAATTTTATGCTATAGCTGCATAATTGTATCTAGAGAATAGTGATTCTAGAAAAATTGTAACTAATCTATCTGTTTGCGACAGAACCGCTTAGATCTCCTGCTATAAAATACCAGGAAATCTAATTATAGCGTAAGTTTTGTTTATAAGAAAATACAGTTTATTAACGTTTTAGTCATAACTATAAACTAAACTTTTTTTAGAAAAAAAATGCATAGAGGTAAAAAATGGAAGAGATATATTATGACAGTGAAGATTTTAAAGAGATAGTGGAACGTTTTAGTGAAGATTTTAAAGAGTATTTAATAAAATATAAACTTAAAACATTTATAGAATTATTAAAAGAATTTGAATACCGTAATTTTATACTAGCTATACAAAATGACTTACAATTTTTTATTAAAAGTAGAGTTTACATATACATAGAAGATATCATAGCTGAAACTGAAATTAGTAATTTAGAAAATGATGAAAAAATAGGATTTTTATACTTTTTTTCTAAAGGAGAATTATTAATTCTTAATCATATCCTAAATAGTGTCTATAAAAAGTTTAGTAAAAATACTGAGCAATATAATGGACTTGAAACTAAAATTGAAAAGGAAATTAAAGATGGACTTGAAATTTGTGGATTTCAAGAGATCTATGACCTCCTATCTAACAATACTCATGATTTAGATTCAATTATACTTAATCTAAAAGAACGTAAAAGTCTTTTATCTAAAAATATTGCTGAAACAAAGCTAACCGTAATGAAGCCTAATAAGAATGGGGCAAATATAAGGACGCGTGATATTAAAAAGCTCAAGGAATTTAATGAAAAGGTAGATGAAAGCTTTACTATTGATGACGAAGATAATACTTTTGAAGAAGGCGAGAAATATATTTATGGTCTTTATAGGACTATTGAAAATAAAATAGAAATGCGATTTGTTAAAGAGGCATCTAGAAATCATACAACAATTATGCATACAGGAAGCTTTGATTTTACAACCACAGATACAAATATACCTAATAAGCCAATATGGAGCAAACTATGGACTAGTTTCCTTGAAAAGCTTAGTATAGCTGAAGCTAAAGACATAGAAGAGTTTACTAAATATATTAAAGAATTTGATAAGTATATAATTGACTTTAACAGAGAATATATTGATGAAAACAATGAATTATCAAATACAGATGCTCAAAATTTTGCAAGAAAAGCCGATAAATTCAATGTTATAGAATTGGCAGCTGGTGAAATCATAGTGAAAGAAAATTGTGTATATATAAATAATAGTAGCGGCCATTATGCTCCAGCAAAAGATAATGTACAATGTCTTGAAGATATTATTATTCAACTAATAACAAATAAAATAGGTAGAGAAGTTAAAGTCGTATTTACGTATTATGAAGACAAAGCATAGACAGTTCTGACTCAGCAGGATTATTGCTTCTTAATTTGCTATTATTTCCATAAAAAATAAAATCGTTAACTCCATTCCAGCGCTCAACTACATTGAGTCCTT
>NZ_VXKO01000038.1:0-11544 GCF_008711475.1 Francisella sp. SYW-2
TAGGTGTATTCATATCAGCATAAAATGCTGATATGAAACACAAAAGTAAGATTTTGAGTCAGATTTATCTAAAAAATACTCAATATTAAAACATATGAAAAAGGGCTTTCATTAACTCAACAGCCTTGATAATCTAGGAATAAATTATAAAACACTCTGTACATGGATAAATAGGTACATGTCGAAATCTACAACACAAGATAAAAAGATTGATTATAAAACTCAATATCAAAACCTAATATCAGAGAATGCTGAACTAAAGAAGAAACTTAAGAAAGCAGAAACTGAGCGAGAGATTCTAAAAAAGGCAGCAGCATACTTTGCAAACCCAAATACGTAAGGTATGCATTTATACAAAGTCATAGTGGTGTTATGGCTATAACAACCTTATGCAAGACTTTGGGAGTAAGCACTTCTGCTTACTATAGGTGGATAGATAATCCTATTGGCAAACGAGAAGCAAATAACTATGATTTAGATCAAGCAATTATACAAATATCTAATGATCACCAATCTAGATATGGTTCTGTTAGGGTTTATAGAGAATTAAAAGATAAAGGCTGGAAAATAACACAACCAAGGGTATCAAAACGTATGAAACTATTAGGTTTACAGGCTAAGGCAAATAAGAAATATAAAATTACAACAAATTCTGATCATGGTAAGAAAGTTGCAGATAATTTACTTAATCAGGATTTTGATGCTCAAGATATTAATCAGAAATGGGTTACTGATATTACTTATATCCCTACCCAAGAAGGATGGCTATATTTATGTGTGATTATAGATTTATTTTCAAGAGCAGTTATGGGTTGGTCAATGGATAAAAGAATGAAAGCAGAACTAGTGTGTAATGCTTTAAACATGGCCTTATTTAGAAGAGATTCTCCTACCGGTGCTATTATTCATTCTGATAGAGGTACACAGTATTGCTCAGAGAAGTTTCAAAATCTCATAGGCGATAATTGGTTATTATCTAGTATGAGCTCTAAAGGATGCTGTTATGACAATGCTGCTTGTGAAAGTTTCTTTGGAACTCTAAAAGTAGAGCTAGTTCATGATGAAAAATATAAAACTAGAGATGAGGCTAAATCTTCAATCTTTGAATATATTGAGGCTTATTATAATACTAAAAGGAAGCATTCAACTATAAATTACATGACTCCTAGTCAGTTTGAATATATAATGAAGAATGAAGTTAATAACTGTCCCAAATTAGCAGGATAGATCAGAAAGGCTCGGTATTGATTAACAGGGACAATTTAGTACGTGAAATATTCAACTCACTGAGAATTGCTGTTAACTACTAACACTTACATATAATGTTAATATATGCTTGATCCTCAAAATTTAATGATACCGATATTTAGAGCTAATGTATCAAAGGTATTTTCCTCCTCAAGGCTAGCTCTGAATTCATGTATTTTTGTTTTAAAATGGACAAAGTTATCATCTGAGATTGGTATATTACGGATAATTTCGTCTACATATTCAGAAAAATTTTTCTCATAATCAATATTATTTATCAAATTCTCAACAGAATTACTTAACTCCACGGGGGTTTGATAATTACTGTGTAAAACAAAGCTTAAAATTTCTTTCAATTCTTTCTTTTGACTTTCTTTAAGTCTATAACTTGATTTCATAAATCTACTCTCCTATTTTCTATAAAGAATAAATTGTTTTTATAAAACAATTTTTAAAATTATAATACATTATGTAACTTATCTAATGAACCGACCATTGATATGGTAAAATTCTAATGAAAAATCGGCAATATATTTGAGAAAGTTATGTTAGCTAATAGGCAATTTTATAGTTGCTTTAAAACCATTCTTGCTATTATTAGATAATGTAAGCACCCCATAGTGTTCTTCTATTATTTTGTTGCTTATGTATAAGCCAAGTCCTTTACCTTCTTTAGAATTCTCACCTTGATAAAAAGCAGTTTTTAATTTTGGCAGGCTTTTATTATCAACTCCTGGTCCATTATCAATAATATCGAGCAATATCTCACTATTATTGTTTCGCATACTTAATTCTACTTTAGAACCATATTTAAAAGAATTCTCGATTATATTTATAATAGCTCTCTTCATGAAAATAGGACAAACCACTATGTTACTAGATAATTTTTTTTGAGAGTATAGATTTATATTTTTACCCATATCGTTATAGTCCTCTACTATTGATTCAACCATAGAATAAAAGTCTATCTTTTTTTGTTTTTCATAAGTGGAAATTTCACACTCATTTATTGCTAAGGCTATATCATTTATCATGCATTCAATTTCTTTAATGTCTTTATAATAGTCAACTATATAATCATTATTAACTTGCATTTTAAACATAATTCTAGATAAAGGAGCTTTTATATCATGTGTAATCATAGATATATGCTGTTTTATTTTGTCTTTAGCGTATAAGGAGTAAGATCTTTTTAAGAAAAAAGCTAAATAGATAAGAAAAATGAAACAGTATAAAGTAAAGACTTCATCATGAGTATCCACATCAAATTCGGTATAAATAAGATAAGAATAATAAGCAGGGAATGTTGTGGCTAATATGAACAGTACCAAAGAATATGCCTGAAATGAATTTATATATTTAGAATATATATGCTTTCGTTTGATCATAATATTTCTACCTCCGCTGTAAACATATACCCTTCAGATCGTATTGTTTTTATTAAATTAGGATATTTATCTTTATTTAACTTTTTTCTTATTCTTCCTACTTGCACATCTATTGTTCTATCAAATGATTCTAACATTCTAGATTTAGTCAAATCCATCAAAGATTCTCTACTCAATACTCTATTAGGGTTTGTAACGAAGGCTAGTATCAAATTATATAAACCACTTGAAATAATAATTTCCGTTCCGTCATGTTTTCTTAAACTTTGATCTGAAGTTTTTAAAATCCATTCTAGAAAGTGATACTCTGGATAAATACGGTTATCTTCTGGCATCTCAACATAGAATCTTCTTGATACAGCTCTTATTCTAGCTAATAATTCCCGTTGGCTGAAAGGTTTTACGATATAGTCATCAGCTCCTATTTCTAAGCCTATAACCCTGTCTATTTCAGACTTACACGATGAAACCATAATTATAGGAATTTTACTAAATTCTCTAATTTTTTTACAAGCTTCAATCCCATTTAGGATAGGCATATTAACATCACTTATTATTAAATCTAATGTTTTGTTTTTTTTAATATGTTCTAATAAATCTTTTCCATTAGTAACACAAGTTATTTTGTGATGAAAATCTGTTAAGTAACTATCTAAACTCTTCAATACTTGAGCGTCATCATCAGCTATTATTATATTCATATTCTCTCCTTAATATCACTTTGAGATAACGGTTGTATTAGATTACTATATTCCTCTATAATTCTTTGTAAACCTTCTGGAGGGTTTATAGATTTAAATACTAGATCTATTTTCATTTCATTTGAATTCGCTTCACTACCTTTGTTCTTAGAAGAATTGATTTTAACCTTAAAGGAAGATCCTGTTTCAGTAGAATTTATTCCTCCAATGGCTTGCCCAAAGGAGTCTGTATCATTGTTTTCCAACTCTACAGCAAGAGAAACTTTCATCTCATCTAAGGTAAGACTTGTAGGAGCCATTAAAGAAATTATTGGAACGTTCAACTTATGTTCAGGACCTAGTTCTAGATTTATTGTTTTTGGAGTTAGATTACCATCTGCATCATTGTCAAAAAATTGACCTAACATAGATAAATGGTGTTGTACGCACATTTTATGAGTAGAAGATGCAGCGTATTGCAACCCTTTAGTTATATCTGTAAGGAGTTGACTCGTTAGTGGCTGAGCTTGATCATCTTTTTTAAACATAGTTTTTCCTTAATAAAATTCAATAAAATCTCATGTTATATATTTAACGCATTATATGAATAATTTATAAATTTCATGTAACAAATATAACAGACTCAAATTTAAAAAAAAGTATTTAATTAGGTTTTTTTTTAAAAAAAATCTAATTTATTTTTAATCAGTTTGTATATTTACCACTATAACAAAACTCACAAAATACTTGTATGATAAAGGTTTTTTGGTTGTGATTGAGCAAATTGGTATTCATAATAAAAATGGTTAACATAAAAATGCATTATGATTTCCATATAAGCATAACTAAAAAAATTAATTTAAATATTTAACTAAAATATGTTATATTATATCAAAAATGTTAAATATAGACATTGTGAGTTTAAAATTATCCCAAACGGCTCTAATATCAGGTGTAACAAGGCATACGTTAAATGCCAGAGTAAAGAGAATATTAAAAAATGAAGAAATATTAAGAGCATCTGATAATCAAATATTATTAGATCCTGATCAGGTGTATAAGGTCATAAGCGATCATATAAAGGCCATGGATGGAAAAGTTATCTGCGTTGTAAATCCAAGATCAAGAGTAGGTAAAACATCTTTGTCATACTTATTGTTAGAAGCACTGAGTGAATTGAACTTTAAGGTTTGTTGTGTTGATCTTGACCCACAGTCAGAATTAACAAATTTACTATTAAAGAAAAATGATAAGGAGTTTCTAACTTTATATGATTTTATTACAAAGTCTACTGAAATTTCGGAAATAATAGTTTCAGCAAAAAAAAATATTGATATAATACCTTCATCAATTGCCCTTAGTTTAATAGAAGACTTATTAACTTTCGATTATTATAGCTTAATAAGATCTTACATAAATAAACTATGTATTAGCCAATTAAAAGAAGAATATGATATTATCGTAATTGACACTCCATCTAATTTATCTGTTTTAAGCTCTATATTTTTAACTAACTTAAAAAGTGGTGATCAAGTATTAACTCCAGTTGATTTAAATAACCATTCTATTAAAACAGTTCAAATATTATGGACTAATCTTGAAAGGATTAAAAAAGAATTTCAGTATATTAAGGCTCCTAGTCTATCTATTGTGGTAAATAAGTTCTCTTATGATCAAGCTGACATGCTGCAACGGCTCATAACAAATAACAAGTTCTTTTCAAACAATTTTTCAAAAATAGTTATAGCCTGTAATGAAAATATTAAGCAGCTAATTGAACATAGAAAAGAATTACAGGAAATAAAAGCAGATAGAGATATCTTCTATACTATAAGAAGTCTATTGTTGCAAATTAAAGCAATTAAATAATATAAATATAGATAATTAGCAAAATTTAGATAAAATATTTAAAATTTTTAAGAAATACATAAATATGCATATATTTAATTTAGACCTAAGTAAAAATGATTTTCTTAATGAAGAAAATATTCAAGATTCCATAATTAATCTATTGAATATAAATAATAAAAATAGTCAGTTATCTGATAGCAGTATAGTAAATATTCTAAGCAGTATTTTAAATATAAATAATAAAAATAGTCAGTTATCTGATAACAATGTAGCAAATATTCTAAGCAGTATTTTAAATATAAATAATAAAAATAGTCAGTTATCTGATAACAATGTAGCAAATATTCTAAGCAATATTTTAAATATAAATAATAAAAATAGTCAGCTATATGATAACAATATAGCAAATATTCTAAGCAGTATTTTAAATATAAATAATAAAAATAGTCAGTTATCTGATAACAATGTAGCAAATATTCTAAGCAGTATTTTAAATATAAATAATAAAAATAGTCAGTTATCTGATAACAATGTAGCAAATATTCTAAGCAATATTTTAAATATAAATAATAAAAATAAAGACAATCAAAAAAAATGTAAATCAAATAATAGTAATCAAAAAAAATCAGATAACTATTATAATAGTAGTCAAGAAAAGAATAACAATGACATGGTTAATGATATAAATTTATATTCTGGATTACAAAGAAAAATATTAGAATTTTTTTGTCAGAATTTAGAAGATTTAGAAAATTTAGTAACAAAAAAAATGAATTTATCACTTATAGAAAAAAACTTAGGGAATGATAAAAATCTTATAAAGCAGGCTATTTATAGATGTGTTAAAAAAAATGCTATATCTCTGGAAAATATTAAAAGAGGTAGAGGAGGTTGGTGTACATATAGGTTATCAAAAGAGATATATAAAACATATATAGATAATAATAATATAGATTATAATGATATAGATTATAATGATATAGATTATAATGATATAGATTACTCTCCTCTCAAAGAATTTGGTTTTGGTAAAAATCAAATTAGACAACTTAAAATGAAATCAAGCCTTTCTTCTGAAGATATTCAAAATAGTATTAACCATTATTCATGGGCTTTAAATGATGAAAAACGATATAACGAACTTAAAAAAAGTGGATTTGCTACAGAAAAAAATCCTATAAAAGGTTTGATGGGAACAATGTTGAAAGGTTTTCCTTGGTTTGAGTTCGGGTATAAATCTATAGAAGAATTAGCGATAGAAAAGTCAATAGAAGCCAAAAGAATAAAATTGGAAAATATCAGAAAAAAAAAGGAAGACCTTTTAAATATTGAATTTGATATATGGTATGAAAAATTATCAATTGATGATAAAAATAAAATTGCTAAAAATATTGGTATAGAAGATATATCTTCTATACCAAATAGCATCGTAAAAAAAAGTTACAAAATATACTTCCAACAGAAAGTAATATGATAAAAAAAGCTTTACTTTTAGTGTATTTTTATGCTCTAATAACTTCAATTTTCATAACATTAACCTCTTTATTAATTGTTTCAACAATTATTCTTTTTGAAAATGAAGATAAGTGGATAGATGCTTTAACCCAAAAATCATTTTGGGAATATTTTTTATTTTTATTTATTAGCTACATAGTAGAGATTTACTTATTAATTATTTTCAATAGTTTATATAAAAAAATTAAAATATAATCTGTACTAATTATATTGATTTGTTATTATTTTTTATTTATATTTATTAGATATTTTAAAAAAGTATCAATATAAAATGAATATTGTAACAACGGTATTATTGTTTATTTTTTCAGTAAAAGGTTTCAGAACTGGATTTGGATATTCATTGTTTTTTTTAATACTTTTATTATTTTGTTTAGCTTTTCTTAATCTTAAATACGATCACGTCCAAGAGATAATTTCAGAGTATTTAAACTTTAAAATTTATAACCAAACTGTTTTTTATTTATGCTTATTGTTATTTATAATAGCATTAATCTGGGGGGCTATATCTATATCTTCAATTACATTCTCTAAGCCTAATGAGAAAAGAAGCATTTTAAATAGGTTGGCAGGAGCTATAAATGGAATAATAGCAGGTGTTATAATAATTATTATTATGAGTATTTTGATATCAGGGCGTAATTTTTATATTGGAGGGTTTTATATTGGCTCCGATAAAATAATTCCAACAACAGTAATTAATAATAGTAATAATAGTAATAATAGTAATAATAGTAATAAAGAATGTATCATAATGTAGATTCTGTTAGGCTTTGTTTCTTTACTCACTATATTCTTTTAGTATACGGTTTTCAGGCATATCGATAGCTAATGGGCATGCCTAGAAAAGTCATCTTATTTAAGATTCTAGCTCAAATCATAGCTTCCATTTTTATAACTATTTACTGAGATTAACTGTTTGGGGTATGATACTAGAAAATACATTTATTTATATTGCTGACATCTTATATTAAAAAAACATCTTCATTATAAATAAAAAACTAGAAATTATTATGGAAAAAACTGCAGAAAAGATAAAAGTGGAAGAGTCAGACTACCTTCAAATAATTTATCAAATAGTAAATGAATCAAGTTGTTATGGGTTAGGCAATTGTACACAGACTACTAAGCGTATAACAGAAAAATTAGCAAAAGGAACTGTTGAACCAATCTCTATAACAGAAAGATTCCCTGGAAATGATACAGGTAGAGAAATAAATAATTATTTAGGAGAAACACCTGAAGAGTTCTGGGTAAATATAAATGACCTCCTAGAAGAAGGTCAACATTGTCAAGTATCTGCTAACATGGTTGGATATGTTTACGAAAAAATAGGTATAGGACATGTTTTTAATGCAATTAAACTCGAAGGAAAAGTAAAGTTAATAGATACTTATAAAGGGTGGAGTTCTGATTCATGGTTAAATCAAAGCTGGACAGATCCAGAAGCTTTTTTGAGTTCATTTAAAGATTTTTATATTTCTGATCCAGAAATATCTTTTTATGCTTGGAAAAGATAGAACTTTTGGTTTTGTCGCAAACTGTAAGATGTGTAAATCTATAAAAAATGTTCAGTTCAAAAGGAGAGTATAATGAACAAATTTAAATTAATAATCGCTTTCTTGTTTATGTTTACAGGGAGTTTATATGCTACTCCTCAGATTGAGATCGAAAATCTTCAAACTGAAAAAATATATGTATCTTTAAACTCTTCTGCGTCTCAGCCGATACGATCAGAATACTCATTATTATTAAATTTAGAAAAAATATCTACTTTAGGAGTTGATAAAGTTAGCCTGATAGGTGCCGATAGCAATGGAGATCAAGTTTTAGTTGGAGATGTATGGATAGCTAATACAATACCACCAGCTGCAAAATGTGATGTTATAGCAAAAGGAAATTTATACTCAGGAGAAAGTGTAGAGTATTGTTTAGTATTAAATAAAGAACAAATGTCTGTAGATATGGTGACAAACTTTTCTGAAGGAAAATTTATATTAAGAACAGTAGGTTAGCAGTTAACTTGGATAAAGTAAATGTTGCTCAGGAAGTCGATCGGAATAAAAAAGAATAACCTATTAAAACAGTAAAACTAATATTTAATTAAAATTAAAAAATTAAGGATATAATATGGAAACACAAGATGAATACTCAGTAGAAGAACAAAATAATACGTTGAAAGGCCTGTTGTATGGATTTGAGGGGTTTAAAAACGCAGTCAAATACATGTGCTATAAACATGCTGATCCTACTATTGATCATATGTATTATACAAGAGCAGTTCTTAATAACATTGTTGCAAAAAAAATTGAATCTGGGGAATATCACTTTGATAACTATCCAAATATTGTCTGTGGTGTTAATAATGGGTATAGGTTCTATAACCTTGGTGTAGATCCTTTGGAGAAAATTATTCAAGCACTCCATCTGAGATCAGAAGTTGCTTCATTACCTACCAGTTCAAGAATAAAGCTGATCGCTATAAAGGAGAAAGAAATAGCTCGCTCCTTCTATAAAGAATCTGAATACTCAGGATGGTTTCTTCACAGTCTGTTCTCTCATGTACTTGTTATATATAAAGCGACGCTTGATTGGAGATCACATAAACTATTTGACAACAATTATGAGTTTCGAGATGCTCTTGAGCTAGAAAGAGAAACTGAAGAAATTAATGAAAGAGTTGAAGAAAGAGTTAAAAAAAGTCTTAACGTAGAGACGATGGATTATATATCATTTCATGAATTGATGAGATCACCTGATCAACAAAGCGCTATTCAACAACTTAATTATGAATTCATTTACGAAACTGCAATATTAAATAATAGGAACAGAGAATTGCTTAAAGAAGAAGAAGAACTATATTTTAAAGATTGTTTTTATCCTTAATATTCTGCTAGAAATAATCTAGCATCTTAATTAAGAATTTACACAGTTAAGTGGAAAGTGCCGCTACTACAAATTATAAAACTTACATTTATTTCCTTCAAAAAGCAGACTAATGTTACCAATAGAACCGTTTCTATGTTTGGAAATTATAATATCTGCTTTGCCTTTACTCTTACTTAAAGAATCGTAGACTTCATCCCTATATATAAATAAAATAATATCCGCATCTTGTTCTATAGACCCAGAGTCTCTTAAATCAGACATAAAAGGTCTCTTGTCTATACGTGAATCAACAGCTCTATTTAATTGAGATATGACTATAACAGGAATTTTAAGTTCTTTTGATAAAGCTTTAAGTTCATTTGATATTTTAGAAACTTCTAAATTTCTATTATTTTGGTATATAGGGCATTGCATTAATTGTAGATAATCAATAACAATTAATCCTAAATCTTTATTTGATCTTTTAAATTTTCTAGCTTTGTGCTTTAATCCTTGCGGCGTCAATGATGGCTCATCAATAATATTAAGTTTTTTTCTTTCTAGAATGGATTTAACTTTAATTAAATCACCCCATTCATCAAAATTAAAATTAACCTGTCTTATGTTGTCGAAAGGTATTTCCCCTACTGATGCAAACATCCTTTGAACTATATCTTTAGCAGCCATCTCCATAGAAAATAATAGTACAGATTTATTAGTATTTTTTAATATATTCTCTATTATATTCATTACAAAAGCTGTTTTCCCCATTGCTGGACGACCTGCAACCACAATTAACTGTTCTTCCCTTAAACCTCCTAGTTTTTTATCTAATTCAGTAAATCCAGTTTGTAGTCCAAGCATTTGATTTCCACTAGCAATTTTCTCAAAATCATTTAATATTTTTGGTACAACATCTTTCATTCTGATAAAATCATCTTTTTTATTATTAATATTATCTCTTATAGACAAAATTTTACTTTCCAATAGAGGCAATATATTACTTTCTAGATCAGTATTCATATCAGCTATTAAGTTATTAAATTCTATTAAAGTGCTTGATAAGTCTCTTCGAATTTTTTTATGTTGTAAAATGTCAAGATACTCATTAATATTATAAATAGATATACTGTTAGTAATAATATTGATTATATAATCATCTCCCCCCGCTTTATCCAATTTATCATTATTTTTAAGATCTTCTATAATTAGAATAGCATCATAATTGTTACCTGCTTGAGCAAATTTTATTATTGCTTCAATTATGACCCTGTGTCTATTATCAAAAAAAATTATTGGATGAAGTTTATTTGCTATATTGTCATAACTATCATTGTTCATCATAAGATGAGAAATGATGGCTCTTTCAATGTCAATATTATAAAGACTGTTTTTCATTAATTTATTTAGTACACATTAAAATAAGTAGTATAACATCTAACCATTTTTCTCTCATTAAGATTAGTATGATTGTAAGTTAGAAATGATAATGTCCTTTTTTATTTGTGGGGGCTTTGTTTTTTTGGTACCGTCGCAAATATTCAAATTAGGTTTGATTTTTCTAAAATTGCTATCTTCTAGATACATTTATCCAGCTATGCTATAAAACTGATCCCAAACAGTCATATTACCAGAATTAATGTGCTGCCCTTTTTAAATCATATTTATTAATTCATAACCTAATATAGTAGCATTAGCAGTCTTCATAAATTTAAAACCTATCATGTGTTGTGTCAATCTTTTGATATTTCTATGATCTTGCTCTATCAAATTATTTAGATATTTATTTTGTCTAATTTCTATACCATGGGTTAACCATATACCAAGCAAGAATGAAAAGATATTGATAGTCAATAAAAGTTATCTAAAAATCTCTGTACACGATAAAAAATATTGAAAGGACTGATTAAAGCCTTATATATTCATTATTTGCGAAAGATGAAAAAGTACTTTAATCAGCTAAGAGGAAGTCTATCTGAAATATTCAATTGGCA
>NZ_VXKO01000039.1:0-11326 GCF_008711475.1 Francisella sp. SYW-2
GTGCCAATTGAATATTTCAGATAGACTTCCTCTTAGCTGATTAAAGTACTTTTTCATCTTTCGCAAATAATGAATATATAAGGCTTTAATCAGTCCTTTCAATATTTTTTATCGTGTACAGAGATTTAAATTCCAAAAGCATCACATTTTATATTATTTTTTGCTATGATGTAATTATATTGTAAATTTTTCTTTTAAATTATGGCTGGAATCATTAATACAGTAGGAAGTGGTATATACTTTAGTTTAGAGCCTGTGATGTATGGTCCTTTTTTGGGAATTGGGACGTCGACAGCTACTCAAATAGGAGCTCAATCGCAAAGCACCGTCTTTTTTGAGAACGCTCCAGTAGATGCCTCAGATACTATACACCCTGTTACGTTGTCTTTACCAATGCTGCCAGGAGCTATTACTGGAACAACATGCATGCCTGCTCAAAAAGTAACAGATGCTAGCAATATTTTTTCGATAAATAATCAAGCTGTAACAAATAGTGGTACACACAAAGTCCAAAACATCGGCAATTGCCCTACCGCTCCAATGATCTTATCAACAAGCCATCAGGCTAGATTCTACATATCCAAATAAAAGGAGAAATAATGTCTGTTTTAGTAGAACTCAAAACTTTAGTAAAGCAATTAAATAAAAAACTAACAGTTTCATTAGAATCTGCAGTCGGGTTGTGTATGTCACAAGGCAATTATGAAATTACTTTAGAGCATTGGTTAATAAAAATCTTATCAGATGAACAACCAAATGATTTTACTCAGATTTTAGAACATTATGATATATCAGTTCCAGATGTAGTTAGAGAGTTACAAATTAACTTAAGAGACTTTGAAACTGGGAACTCTGGCAAGCCTTTATTTTCACCTCTTCTTTTAGAGATTATTCAAGATGCATGGACTATAGGATCACTACAATTTAATGCAGAAAACATTAGATCTGGTTATGTTCTTTTAGCTTTATTAAATAAGAAAGCTCTTTTATCTCAAATGAATCTGCTTGAGTCACTTAGGATAGTTTCTAAAAATAAGCTTATAGAAGATTTTGATAACTTTGTTGCTGCTAGTTCAGAAAAAGATCAAGTTAAAAAAAATACTAAGGTAGAATCTTCTAAAGATAGTGACTCAGCAATAGAAAAATACTGTGAGGATTTAACTCAAAAAGCATTAGATGGTAAAATTGATCCAGTATTTGGTAGAGAAACAGAATTAGATCAAATGCTTGATATATTTTGTCGTCGCCGAAAAAATAATCCTATATTAGTTGGCGAACCTGGAGTAGGTAAAACAGCCGTGGTTGAAGGTCTGGCTCTGAGAATAGCTGAAAATGATGTTCCCGATGTTCTTAAGAATACAAAAATTTTATCGTTAGATATCACCCTTCTTGAAGCTGGTGCAAGTGTCAAAGGAGAGTTTGAAAAACGTTTAACTGCTGTAATAGATGAAATAAAATCATCTGAAGTTCCACTTATTGTATTTATCGATGAAGCTCATCGATTAATTGGAGCTGGTGGTCAAGCAGGTAATGATGCTGCCAATATTTTAAAACCAGCACTTTCAAGAGGTGAGTTAAGAACTGTTGCTGCAACTACATGGAAAGAATACAAACAATATTTTGAAAAAGATCCTGCTTTAACGCGTAGATTCCAATTAGTCAAACTAGATGCTCCAAATGATGATATGACTGTGACTATACTTAGGGGTCTAAAATCAAGATATACTCAAAATCATGGTGTAGTTATTCGAGATGATGCCTTAAGAATGGCTGTAAATCTTTCTTCTAAATATATAACAGGTAAAAATCAACCAGATAAAGCTATTGATTTGATTGATACTTGCGCTGCTAGGGTTAAAGTCTCAATGAGTTCTAGCCCAAGCATTATTAATCACGCTATTAAAGATATTGGAGCATATGAAAGAGAGCTTGAAGGTCTACTAGAAGATGAGGCTAGAGGCGTAGATACAGACAAGAACAGTATAGAGGCTCTAAAAAATAAAATTGATAACCTAAACCAGCAAATTAAAATCAATCAAGAACAATGGCTAAAAGAAAAGAAAATAATACAAGAATTACAAAGTGTTCATGATCTGATATTAGAAACTGATGATGAAACAGTCTTATCTGAACTAATCGAACAGCGTAGCTCCTTAACTAATCAATTAGAGCAAGCTCAAGATGATGCTCCTATGGTATTTTTTGAAGTATCTCCTGATACTGTTGCTAAAGTTGTTTCTGACTGGACAGGTGTACCCCTTGGTAAAGTCCTAAGAGATGAGTCTCAGAGTTTACTGACATTGGATGAGACATTATGCAAACGAATAAAGGGTCAAGATCAAGCAATGCTTCAAGTTGCTCAACACTTGAAAATGTCTAAAGCAGGTCTTAAAACACCAGAACAACCTATGGGAGTATTCCTCCTAGTTGGACCAAGTGGTGCTGGTAAAACTGAGACAGCACTAACTGTAGCTGATACTTTATTCGGTGGAGAAAGCTCCATGTGTACGATTAACATGGGAGAGTATCAAGAAAGGCATACAATTAGTAGATTGATAGGATCTCCTCCAGGATATGTAGGTTTTGGTGAAGGTGGCGTGCTTACAGAAGCTGTTCGTCAAAGACCATATAGTGTTGTTTTATTAGATGAAGTTGAGAAAGCTTCTTTAGATGTTATGAATCTTTTTTATCAGGTATTTGATAAGGGCTCTTTAACAGATGGAGAAGGCAAAGAAATTGATTTTAGCAATACTGTTATTTTTCTAACAAGTAATCTTGCAACTCATGAAATTACTGAACTAACATTACAAGATCCTAATATCTCTATGCAAGATTTAGTTGCAAAGATCAGGCCAGTCTTAAGTAATTGGTTTAAACCAGCACTCCTAGCTAGAACAACAATTATTCCATATTTCATATTGACTAATGAAGCACTAAAGGAGATAGCTACACTTAAATTAAACAAATTTGCAAAACAACTAAGAAAAACAAATAAAATAGAACTTACATATAGTAATAGTGTCTTAGAAAATATTGCAGATAGATGCAAAGAAGTAGAAACCGGCGCAAGAAATATCGATATGATCCTAAAAGCTAATGTAATGCCAAAACTTTCTGAAAAGCTACTTTTGGCCATGTGTGATGACGCACAAATAAAATCAATCCATATTGATATTGATGAAAATAGTGAATTTATATATGAAATCAAATTTAATTAATATAGGACACGGGTAAATGGCTGAAGAAAATAATAATCAAGAAGAAAATAAAAAAACAACTACAGCTAAGCGTAGTACTACAAAAAAGCCTACTTCGGTAACTACTAAAAAAACAACAAGTACTACAAAAGCTAAAACCACAACAGCTAGAGCAAAATCAAGTACTACAAAGACCACAGCTACTAAAAAAGCTACGAGGACCACAAAAACTAAAAGCGCTGCAACTAGAGCAAAATCAAGTGCTGCTAAAGCTAAAGGGAGTACAAAAAACACACCTGAATCAAGCACCACTACAGTCAAATCTATAACTGAAGATAAGATTTCTAAACCTGAACGAAATGCTTCTGGGTTAGCGAGTGATTTTTTGAAAAAGCAAGCTACAGGCAAAGTAGCAAATATTACTAGTAATAAAGCCGATTCAAATTTAACGAAAGAATCTTCTACTCAAATCAAAGATGAAAAAGAAGAACCAAAAGATAAATCTAAAATAGTCAAAGCAGACACTGATAAAACCATTACTATCATTGAACAGCCATCCAAAAGTAAACCTAAAATTCAACAAAAAGAATCAAAAATTATTAGCATTGATAGCGATGCTACTTTAACTGCTGGAACAAGCACAAACCTTTCAATAGGTAATAAAGATAAAAAACTTGCCTATCAAATGCTTGATGAGAAAAGAGTTTTGAATGATAGATTTCAACTAGAGGATATCATTGGTATTGGTGGTATGGGGATAGTATATCGAGCTACAGATATTATCCGTCAGCAGGTAAAACCAAACAACTGCTCTGTTGCTATCAAGGTACTTAGCCAAGATGTCAAAAAATATAAACAAGCATTTTTAGCTCTACAGAGAGAGGCTTATAAAGAACAACAATTATCTCATCCTAATGTTATTAAAGTATATGATTTCAATAGATGCGATGATGCTGTATATAAGGTTATGGAGCTAATCGATGGTATTCACCTTAAAGAATGGATGAAAGAAGCTCGCAATAGCGGAAAAGCAAAACCTAATTGTGAAAACTACATCAAACAAGTCAAACATATTATAAATGAAGTGGCTAAGGGACTAGAGTATGTACATAATCAAGGTATTGTACACTCTGATCTTAAACCATCTAATATTTTTGTGCTAGAAAATGGCGATATTAAGATTTTTGATTTTGGTATTGCAAGAACAATAAAAACAACAAATTTTAATCAAAAAGATCCTGATGCTTCTATTTTTGATCCAACAACATTTGCCGCATTCACTCCCAAATATGCTAGTTATGAAATGCTAACTAGACAAGCACCCTCTCCTGCTGATGATGTGTATGCGCTAGGGTGTATCATGTATGAAATGCTTACAGGACATCACCCGTATAATGGCAAAAATGCCAAAGATGCTTTAGAACTAGAGATGTCCCCAGAGAAGCCGAATGATATAGATAGTGATCTACAAGATTTAGTTATGTCTATGCTTGAACTCAAAAAAGAAGATCGTATACAGAGTATGACAGATATTTTGGATAAATTAAATCAACAATATTTGCCTAGCCTTGAAAATCAAAATCATTATGATACCTCATATACTGTTGATACGAATTCTCTGATTATAAATAAGCCTTTTATCTTAACTATTTCACTATTACTAGGGGTCGCTAACTTATATGGATTGAGCATATGGTTTAAACCTAAGAGTGAAACTTATGTTATTACTGATCCAGTAGAAGTAAAAGAAGCAGTTGCTAAAAATACTACTGAAAGTAGGCAAATAATAGGTACAACACCTGGGTGTGAAAGTATAATTTCCTCAGTAGACCCTAATGGTGAAAAATGTCTGTTATCTCTAAAGACTGATAATGGTAACGTTTATAGACTTAATATGTTAGTTTTTAGTGGAGAGGATGGGAACTATGCAATATCAAAAGATCCATTGAATAATATTAGTGTATCGTCTCTAGGAGAGCATCTAACAACTGAGGAGCAAAAAAATCCTCTAGCTGTACATAAATTCACAAAACAAAGCTTACAAACATTCTATATACGTACAGTTTCTTTATATGGTAATTTAGGTTTAGCGACACCTAAGCAAATTGTATCACTTTCTAATAATGGTCAAAAAATATGTGATAACTCAGCATCTTCTCCTAATAGTTTAGACTTTTTGGGTAGGAACTATGGAGAGGCTGTTATCAAGGGAGGGAGTAGCTTTGATGTATTATCTGTTACTAAAGACTGTAATATCAAGTCAACTCCTCTAACAGATTATAATGGTAAAAATATTATTACAAGACTGGTTTGGAAGCCAACAAGATAAAAGGTAAAATTATGACAACGAAACAAAGAATGAAAATGACTTATCTGTTATATATTTTTAGTGTATTTTTTATCCCTTTAATGGCTTTTGTACTATTTTTTGCAAATAAAGAAAGAAAACAGCAACCAAAAAAATGGTTAAAAACTCACTGTAATACTCTAATAAGATATACATTACTAAATCTTGCTTGGATAGTTACAACCATACTAATTGTTTATATCGCTAGTTTAATCGGGGGCAAAATATACACATTCTTCTTATTACTTAGCTGGGTTGGTATGATATGGTTATGGGCTTTTAATCTAGACCAGTACTTCACACTTGTTGTGGCATTTTTAGTTGAAAGAGAACTTGGTACTCCTAGATATTTCACTGAAATGAAAGTTCTTGCAAAGCTTATGTACAAATCAATAGTAGAGAAATTTCAAAGAAGAAAAATTAAAAGGTTATAACTTTACTTTTTGAATATAGTATATAAAAGGTTGTAAAAATCATGAGTATCCAAAGACATTTAACTTTAAGTATAGATGATCAAAAACTAGAGCTAGAAGTAGCTAGCTTTGAGTATCTAGGTAAAATCAATAATGGCTATGATGTAGAGTTTATAGCATATACTGACGAAAACATTCAGAGCTTCATAGGTTGTCGCTTTGATTTTAGTTACTCAGGTGTTGCTATCACCGGTGGCTCTATACGAGGATATGTTAAAGAGGCTATTTTGGGTTATGACTCAAAACAAGCTCGTCAGATATATAGAATTATTTGTAGAAGTGTTGTTGGTTTTCTTAAAGATTACTATCTAAAGAAAATGTTTAGTGAATCTTCAAATCAAGCAATAATTACAAATATGTTAGAAACTTTATGTAGTACTCAAGCTGACTTCATAGGGTTATTTAATTCTTTAGAAATACAACAAAATAGTAGCCAACTATTAAATGGTAATGCTTTTGAATTTTTTAATTATCAATTCAATAACTATGGTTTTTATATAGCTAATGACAAATTTTTAGATAGAGATGTTGTTGATATATATAGCCAGCCTAATGATTTGACAGGAATGAGTGGTAGCTATAATGTAACTAAATCAGCTAATCAAACTGCTATAAATCAAGTCAAAAGCTTCAAAAAACATACATATAAACATTTACCAGATCTAGATATACTTGGTTATGATATAGATCTTGGACAAGATGCAACAATCGCAGATTCTCCTTTTGCAATCACTGAAGAAAATGCTGCTAGAATTTTTTATGATAATAATTTCAAACAAAACGATGCCAAAGAACTAACCAAACGTATTAATCTTAGTATTAATAGTTTGAATGGACTAAGTCAGCTAACTCTTGAAAATATAGTACATCGAGAAGGAGATATCATTGAGCTAACTAGTGGTGTAGAAACCAAAAGATATTGGGTATATAGCTCTCATATCAGAGCAAATGTTGAAGAAACCAAACATTGGGCTATAGAGACTCATCTAAATATTTTGGAATTAACAGATAATCCTTGGTACCCTCCTCTAGCAGCTAAACCACTAACTAAGGTTGCGGAAGGCTTTAAATACAATAGTCAACAAGGACTAGGAAAATATAATAAATTACCCATAAAATCCGATATACCTTTTAATCAAGATGAAGATCTTAGCCATACTAGAAATGTAAGCTTGAGTAGCTCAAAAACTGGTGGTGTATATAGTAGTCCACAAAGTGATAGTAGACTGGTATTAGCAACTAGTGATAATAATCGTGAATATGTAAGTTTAGGATTTAGCAGTGATGCTACAGCAGATGAACATGTAAGTAGTAAGAATATCCAAGATAGTGGTATATATAGTGCAGGTAATGTTGGACTAGGTTTCACACGGACTAGAGCTGGGCAAGATTACTCCAAAGTTAGCTTATATGGTCAAAGCTCAGAGGGCAAAGTTAGTGAGTTAGGTTTAGGTGGTGAGAATACTACTAGTCATAATGATGACTTTACTCGAAATACTTTCTCAAATGATTACCCTAACCTTGAAGGAATTATCAAGCGTAGTGTAAATAGTGCTATAGATATAGCAGCTGGAGATATAGCCCTAAACTATGGCGATATAGAGAATATAACTGTAGATAAGAGAACTACTTCAGATAAAGCTACAGATCATTATAGACATACTATAAATAGTGATAATTATCTACATAGATATTTCATCAAAAATTTCAGTGAAAATAAATCAGCTACTAATGCTGTAGATACTAATTTTATTACAGATTTTAAGCTTAATACTGCAAAGATTAATGATAATTATCAAACTACAGTTATTTGGGCTACCGAGAGACCAACTGCAAACAAGATAGAGCTAGATGGTCAACAAGAAAAATTAACAAAACAATACTATAGCTTTGAAAAAAAGCAAAATAACTATAATTTTAAGATTACACTTGATAATCAAACTCAGCTAATAGCACAAGGATCAAATCTTGATGAAAATATCAAAAGTATAAGTATCCAAGCAGAACCTCTTAGCAAAACAAAAACTTATGGTTTAGTAGTTGGTTGGAGTATATTTGGCAAAGGTAGTTTAGAGATATCTGGAAATAGTGTTGAGATATCCAAGCAGCGAGTTTTTGTTGAATTAAAAGATGCAGAACCTTTGGTATTTAAATTCAACATAAATGGTAATACTAGCACACTGACTATACAACTATGTCAGCTCAAGGCTATCAAATCTGACTTGGCTCCCCTACCCGATGCTGATGAAATCATAACAGCTGATGATAGTGGTATCAATTATCAATCAAATCTAGAACAACATATAGTCTATACAGACAAGCTAGTAGCTAGTGATGATAATCCTGAGACAGATATCCTAACATGGCATGATAACTACACATCGCAGAACTATAATAATACCAATTCTTCAAAACTAGTAGGTCAATATCAAGCTAATAAATTAGCTCAAGCTAAGAGCTACCATACAGATAGCCTAGCTAAAGCCGAAGATATATCTACCGATGCAATCTACAAGCGAGATCATCAAGGTAATCTAAGTATCATCCATAATGCTAAGTTTGAAGAAACTAAAAAACTAAGTGATCGCTATGAAACCAAAAATATAGCCGAGAATGAAATAAAAAAACATACAGAAACCATACAACTAGAAGACTATACCAAAAAAGCAGAGACTAATGTCAAAGGCGATATAACTATGCAGTCAAACAAAGCAACTAGAAGTTATGCTGAATATAGTTTGACTGGGCTACAAGGTATGAATTGGGAAATAGACAATCTAGAGTTAAATGCAAAAGAATCTAAGATAATTGCTAAAGAATATAATATTGGTGAGCAAGACGATGGGCAATAGTAAATTTACTGATATATCAGATAAGAAATTTTTGACATCAACTATGAATTTTTACAATAACTGTAAAAGTCCTGATGTAAAAAAAATGGATGATTTGGATGACCTTGTTAATAGTCTAGTAGCAGATGCTGAAGCAGGAGCTGATGGAAGTCTTAGAAAATCAGACTTAAAAGATGGTTTACAACATCTACTAGTAACACCAAGATGGCGTAAGAACACTCCTAATAATACACCAAAAGCAGATACTACAAGCAATATAGCAGTATTAAGTAGACTATCTACAGGGCAACAAGAATATATACTAAGAGAGATAACTAATCTGTATATACCAGATTCTGCAGATCAAGATAAGTTAATAGAGCTACCAACAGACTATAGTAATTTGGATCAGTTAATTGATAATGGAGTTAAAAATTACGTTGTAAAAAAACAAGCTGCAATAGCTGAGGTTGAAAAACAAAAAGCTTCCTTACAAACTCAAAAATCAAAACTTGAAAGAGATCAAAGGAATACTCAATTTGCTATTGGAATGTGCAAAAGCTCAGGCGTTAGTGAATCAGATATCAAACTACGTGAACAAGCTTTAGCAGACATTAATAGTAATATTGCTAAACTTGAAATAGAGATAAACAAACTTAATAACAAAAAAAATGCTCTAGAAGAAGATAAAAAATCTAATCAAACCAAAGTATCTACAATAAAAAAATATTTACAAGGTCAGATTATAGAAGACTTACAACCTATAAATGCTGAAACTATGGCAGAAGGATATGTTTATATTTTCCTGCAAGATAGTAATGTAGAGGGTCATGCAGAATTATCTTTGTACAAAGAATATAAATCTAGTATTACTAATAATAATACATTCTATGCAGAGGTTGATATATCAGAATATAAAAACTGTGACTATCGTGTAGCTGATGCAGATAGTGCCAAAACTCATATCACCCTACCAGCGTGTTATGCAAAAGATCAAGCAACTTATGAGCTACAAAAAGTAGTTGTACTATTTAGTACTGTACAATTATCATCTGCTAGATTAGCCAAGATAGAAAGCGATAGTAAACTACAAACCCAACATGCCAAGACTCTAAATAGCTCTAATCTCAAAGATAGCTTTGATATGAGTCTAGTAGAGAATATCTCTTATGCCGAAGCTAAAGCTCGCGATATCAAATATAACTATCAAGATAATGGTGCAACTCAAACACAGTGGACAGAGCTAGAAGTTTACCCTATATACAACTATAACCGTAAAACTATAGGTTGGAATCTGCTATTAGATAATCCTCTTGGAGTGATGAATAATAATAACTTCGCTATAGACTGGTTACAAACTCAACTAAGTAATATTTGTGTCCAAATTCAAGCTAATAACTATGGCAAAAGCTCTATTTTGATAGCAAACTTCCTATTTAATCCGCAAGCTAGTGGTTTGTTGGATGTTGACTTTGGAGGTATGGATACTGATAGTCTTTTAAATAAAACATTCGTAAACCCTTATTTCTCAGATGATAATGTAAAAAAGACCTATAAAGAAAAATTAACAACTTGGAAAGCAAAAAAAGATAAACTAGATGAGGTAGATCGTACCAAAGGTACTATTGATTTAGATCGCCTAAAATACAACCTTAGATCCAAAGTACGTGAGCTGATGCGTAATCTAATGGAAGCATTCCAAAAGCAAGGATTAGAATGGGTGGATCCTAAAGATAGCCTGATAGAATGCTGGCGAGATATATTTAGTCAAGGAGCGCATGGCTATAGTAGCAGTTTTGAAAAATGGTTTGATACTGTCAATCATCTTAGCTTAGATCCCAAAGATACTGATAGCTTGTATGATGTAATTAGTAATAGACCTGTAGATAAGCTAAAGGTACAAGTAGATATCCCGAAACCAACTATTTATGATGCTATGTCTACAACAGATAGTGACTTTACTAGGCAGGATGCTACTTTAACAGGCTATACGCTAACAACTTATGAGTATCATATCTATTATTATAAAAAAACTGTCAAAACTTATGATGAGAAACTTAATCTCAAAGGAGATCCTGAAGTTAGTTATGTGCAAAAGGATGATCCTAAGACAGTAATTGCAGATATAGGTGCTTATGCAAAAGGCAAAGCTCCAGACGGTTTGAAATATATTACTAGAGCATTGAAACCTAATGATTGTGCCTCTGATGATATAATTCGCACATGGATAGCCAACAGCGTAACACAAATTACAGGTGAAAATTTAAACACCTTCTTAGAGGGAGGTAAACCAAAGGTATCTGAACTACTGATACCGACTGATGATATCCCAGCTGATAAATCTCAAGGTCTTTATGATGCTAAGAAACTAGCTCTAAGTAATAGTATTGAGCTAATACTATCTCAAGCTAAAGATACTCCTGTACCTAGAAACCAGTTTAATGAAGCTGTGATGAAATACTCTGAAGAGTATATGAA